>JBEKCN010000118.1:0-7726 GCA_050014855.1 Streptosporangiaceae bacterium
GGGGCGGCTACGCCGACGTCCTGGCCGGTGTCGGGCACGACACGGCCAGCGCGATCGCCGCGGCCCGGCACGCGCAGCAGGCCGGCGCCACCATGATCATGGTCCACCAGCCGGTGCACCCCTACCAGGCCGCCGAGGGGTGGGTGGCCTATCACGCCGCGGTAGCGGACGCCGTGCCCGACCTCGGTGTGGTGCTTTACGTGCGCAGCGAGCGGGTCACCGGCGCGCAGATCCGTGCGCTGGGCGAGCAAAGCCCCAACGTGATCGGGGTCAAGTACGGGGTCAAGGACGCCACCCAGTTCGCGGCCGTGGCGCGGGACGCCGGGCTGGACCGCTTCACCTGGCTGGCCGGGCTGGCCGAACCGTACGCTCCCGGCTACTGGGCCTACGGCGCGCGCGGGTTCACCTCGGGCCTGGCCAACGTCAGCCCATCCCTGTCGCTGTCCCTGCTGGGCGCGCTGCGAGCTGGTGACGCCGCCGGGGTGATGGACACCTGGGAGCTGATCCGGCCGTTCGAGGACCTGCGCGCCGCCGACGGGTCCGCGGACAACGTATCGGTGGTCAAGGAAGCCCTGGCCCAGCTGGGCCTGTGCGGCCGGGACGTGCGGCCGCCGAGCCGCCTGCTGCCGGACGCCAAGCAGGACCAGGTGCGGGCCATCCTGCAATCTTGGGGCGTGCCCGGGCTTGACCCGACGGCCGACATAGCGAAGGGGGTGCCGGCGTGACGAAGACACCCGAACAGCTGCGCAGTCACGGCTGGTTCGGCAGCGAGCGGATGGCGGGGCTGCGGTCGTTCAGCCATCGCTCCCGGATGCGCCAGCTCGGTATCTCGGCCGACGAGCACCTCGGCAAGCCGATCATCGCGATCCTGAACACGTGGTCCGAGATGAACCCGTGCCATATGCACCTGCGGGAGCGGGCGTCGCAGGTTAAACGAGGGGTGCTGGAGGCAGGCGGCTTCCCGGTGGAGTTCCCGGTCGCGACGCTGTCCGAGACGTTCCAGAAGCCAACCCCGATGATGTACCGGAACCTGCTGGCCATGGACACCGAGGAGCTGCTGCGCTCCTACCCGGCCGACGGTGCGGTGCTGATGGGCGGGTGCGACAAGACCACGCCCGCGCTGCTCATGGGCGCGGCCAGCGCGGGCCTTCCCGCGATCTACGTGCCGGCCGGCCCGATGCTGAGCGGCAACTACCGGGGCCAGCGGGTCGGCAGCGGCACCGACATGTGGAAGTTCTGGGACGACGCGCGGGCCGGGCTGGTCGGCGACTGCGAGATGGCTGACCTGGAGGGCGGCATCGCCCGCTCACCCGGCCACTGCATGACCATGGGCACCGCCTCGACCATGACGTCAGCGGCTGAAGCCCTCGGCATGACGCTGCCCGGCGCGGCGTCGATCCCGGCCGTCGACTCGGCGCACTACCGCATGGCCGCGGCCAGCGGGCAGCGGATCGTGCGGATGGTGTGGGACGACCTGACCCCGGCGGACATCCTCACCCGGGCGGCGTTCGAGGACGCCGCCGCGACCGTGCTGGCCCTCGGCGGCTCCACCAACGCGCTGATCCACCTGGTCGCGATGGCCGGCCGGGCCGGCGTCGAGCTGACCCTGGACGACTTCGACGAGATCTCCCGCCGGGTTCCCGTGCTGGCCAACATCCGCCCCAGCGGCGCGTACCTGATGGAGGACTTCTACTACGCGGGCGGCCTGCGCGCGCTGCTCGCCCAGCTGGCCACCGTGCCCGGCGCGCTGCACCTGGACCGCCGCACCGTCAGCGGGGGCACGTTCGGCGAGCAGATCACCGGCGTGACCGTTTACGACGAGGACGTGATCCGCTCCCCGGAGCACGCGCTGTCCGCCGAGGGCGGGGTGGCCGTGCTGCGCGGCAACCTCGCCCCCGACGGCGCGGTCATCAAGCACATCGCCGCCGAGCCACGGCTGCTCAAGCACACCGGCCCGGCCGTGGTGTTCGACAGCTACCCCGAGATGCAGAAGCGGATCAACGACCCGGCGCTGAACGTCACCGCGGATTCGGTGCTGGTGCTGCGCAACGCGGGCCCGAAGGGCGGCCCGGGCATGCCCGAGTACGGAATGCTGCCTATCCCGAACTATCTGCTGGCCCAGGGCGTCCGGGACATGGTGCGGATCTCCGACGCGCGGATGAGCGGGACCAGCTACGGTGCCTGCGTGCTGCACGTCGCGCCGGAGGCGTTCGTCGGCGGCCCGCTCGCCCTGGTCCGCACCGGCGACCTGATCACCCTGGACGCCGCCGCCCGTGAACTGCGCCTGGAAGTCTCCGACGCCGAGCTGGCCGAGCGACGGGCGCAGTGGCAGCCGCCCGAGCCGAAATTCGAGCGCGGCTACGGCGCGCTGTTCAGCGAGCAGATCACCCAGGCCAACGAGGGCTGTGACTTCGCCTTCCTGGCCCGGCACGGCCGAAATCCCGACCCGCAGCCGAATCCCCAGTGAGCTGACCATGACGGCCAGCGGCTCCGGGTAAGAAAACCCGCCCGGACGGCACGGACCGCCGGGACGGCCCAGTACCCGGACCGCCCCGGCGGGCATTGTTAGATGGTGGAAACGAACGAACGAACGATCGGGAGATGCGCTGTTGACATCCTCCATCGCCGTGAACGGCGAGGATTCCTGCGAGCTGGTGACGGGTCCCAGCATAGCCAAGGGGCGGCACCCGCTTGGCTCTCGCGGTATCGCCGCCCCTTGCACGTGGCATCTCCTGCGCGAAGTGTCACCAGCCCGCAGAGGTTCGCGGATTATCGCCGGGGTCACGTACCCGAGAAGGCTCACACGCGCTGCCACCGCATGCCCTGTGGCGGTCCTGCGCGTACCAATCTGCCGCGCCGTACCCGGCGCTCCTCCCCGCCCTGAACGGCGGGGTTTCCGCACCGGAGGTGTTCGATGATTCAGGGGTTCAACCCGCGGACCGGGGAACCGGCCGGCCAGCCAGTGGCGGAGACGACCGACGCCGACGTCGACGCTGCGGTGGAGGCCGCCGCGGCGGCGCTTCCGTCCTGGGCCGGACTCGGCGATGGGGGGCGTGCCCGGGCCCTGGAGGCCGTGGCCGACGCGCTGGACGCGCGGGCCGGTGAGCTTGTCGCGCTGGCGGACGAGGAGACGGCGCTGGGGGAGACCCGGCTGACGGGGGAGGTGGCCCGGACGACCGGGCAGCTCCGGCTGTTTGCCGGGGTGCTGCGGGACGGCGGCTACGCCGACCCGGTGGCCAGCCCGGCCGCGGGTGGGATCGCGGAGATCCGGCGGGTCAACCACCCGCTCGGCCCGGTGGCCGTGTTCGCGGCGTCCAACTTCCCGTTCGCGTTCTCGGTGGCGGGCGGGGACACGGCCTCCGCACTGGCCGCCGGCTGCCCGGTTGTCGTCAAGGCGCACGAGGGGCATCCGCAGACGTCGGCGGCGACCGCGCGGATCGTGGCCGAGGCGCTGGCCAGGGAGGGCGCCCCGGCGGGGGTGTTCGGCCTGGTGCATGGGTTCGAGGCCGGTATCCGGCTGCTCACCCATCCGGCGATCACCGCGGCCGGGTTCACCGGCTCCACCCGCGGCGGGCTGGAGCTGGCCCGGATCTGCGCCGAGCGCGACGTGCCCATCCCGTTCTACGGTGAGCTCGGCGCGGTCAACCCCGTCGTCGTGCTGCCCGGCGCGGCCGCCAGCGGCACCGCGGGGATCGCCTCCGGGTACGCGGGCTCGCTGACCCTCGGCGCGGGTCAGTTCTGCACCAACCCGGGCCTGCTGTTCGTTCCGGGCGACGATGTGGCCCTGTCCGCGGCGGTTACCGACGCGGTGGGCGCGTCCAGCGGTGGCCCGATGCTGTCCGAGCGGATCTTCAAGGGTTACGAGGCCGCGCTGGCCGAGATCGAGGCCCATCCCGCCGTGACCGCGGTGGCCGCGGGGACGACCGGGGAAGGCCCGTGGGGCGCGACCCCGCGGCTGTTCCAGACCACCCTCAAGGACTTCGCCGCCGACCTCCCGGTCCTGGCCAAGGAGCGGTTCGGCCCGGCCGGCCTGATGATCTCCTACCCGTCCGTCGATGACCTGGTCCCGGTGCTGGCCGCCCTGGAGGGGAATCTGGTCGGCTCGGTGCACGGGGACACCGCCTCGGCCGCCGACGTGGCCGCCGCGCGGCAGGTGATCGCGGTGTTCGAGCGGACCGTCGGCCGCGTCGTCTGGAATGGCTGGCCGACGGGGGTGGCCGTCAATGCGGCGCAGCACCACGGCGGCCCCTGGCCCGCTACGACCGTGCCCGCCTACACCTCCGTGGGCTCGGCAGCCATCCGGCGGTGGCTGCTCCCGGTCGCGTACCAGAACCTCCCGGCCGAGCTGCTGCCCGCCCGGCTGGCGGACTGACCGGTGTCGGTTTCGGCCTACCTGTACCCGTGGGACGTGGACGGGGATCCGGCCGCCGCCGAACGGATCGCCGGGCTGGGCGTCACCGAGGTGTCCCTGGCCGCCGCCTACCACGCGGTCCGCGCCGTCACCCCGTTCCACCCGGAGCAGCGGATCGTGACCCGGGACGCCGCGGTCTACTACCGCCCCGATCCGGGCCGCTGGCGGGACGCGCTCCTGCGCCCGCCGGAGCCGGACGGGGACGCGGCGGGATCGTTCGAGCGGGCCGCGGACGCCCTGCACGCGGCCGGGCTCCGGGTGAACGCCTGGATCGTGGTCGCGCACAACGGGCGCCTGGCCGCGGCCCACCCGGACTGCGCCGTCCGGAACGCCTTCGGGGACGTCTACCCGTGGGCGCTGTGCATCGGCGCCCCGGAGGTGGCCGCCTACGCGGCCACGCTGGCCGCCGAGATCGTCGCGCTGGACGGCGTGGACGAGGTCGAGCTGGAGGCGTGCGGCTGGTATGGCTTCAACCACGGCAGCGCGCATGACAAGACGGGCGGCCCCCCGCCGGGGGCTCCCGGGTGGCTGCTGGACGCCTGCTTCTGCACGGCGTGCGCCGGGGCGCTGCGGGACGCCGGCGCCGATCCCGGCGCGGCGGCCCAGCGGGTCCGGGACACCCTGGACGCCGCCTATGAAGGGGGCGGGTCCGGCCAGTCCACGCCGGCGCACGCCGAGGAACTGGGCGAGCTGGCCGGGGCGGTCACCACGGCCCGCGCCGCTGCCGCCGGGGCCTTCCTGCACCGCGTGCTGGCCGCCGTGCGGGACGCCGCGCCCGGCCGGGACGTGCTCGTCCACGCCGATCCCGACCCGCTCGCGGCCGGCGCCAACCCCGGTTACGACCCGGCGATGCTCCTCGGCCCGGACGGCGCCGACGGCATGATCGTGGCCTGCCCCGGAACGGTCACCCACGCCGAGGAAATCGTCCGGTGCACGAAGGACAAATTCCGCTCCGGCCGCCGGGTCGCGGCCACCCTCCCGGCCGTCACCGCGCTCGGGGCGATCACCGGCGACCTGCCCCGCAAGGCCCAGGCGGTGCTCGCCGCGGGCGCGACCGATCTGCGGCTGTACCACGCCGGGCTGGCGTCCGGGGCCGACCACGCCGCGATGCGCGAGGTGACCCGAGTATCGGTAGGGTGACTAAGGTGAGCCCGCAGATCGCGACCAACACCACCGTCAGCCGGGACGAGCTGCTCGACTTCATCCGGCCGCGCCACCAGGCGATCGTCATCACCCAGCGCGCGGGCGGCCGCCCGCAGGCGTCCCCCGTGACCTGCGGGGTGGACGCCGGGGGCCGGATCGTGGTGTCCACCTACCCCGAACGGGCCAAGACCCACAACGCCCGGCGTGATCCCCAGGTCAGCGTGCTGGTGCTGTCCGAGGACTTCGGCGGCCCCTGGGTGCAGGTGGACGGCGACGCCGAAGTGATTGATATGCCCGCGGCCACCGATGCGCTGGTCGACTACTACCGCGCGATCGCCGGGGAGCATCCGGACTGGGACGAGTACCGGCGGGCCATGATCCGGCAGGACAAGTCGCTGCTGCGTATCACCCCGACGTCCTGGGGCCCGGTCGCGACGGGTGGCTTCCCCGCCCGGCTGGCCCCGCCCGGCTGACGCCCGTATGCTCGGCGGGTGGCTGACCCCGCTAAGATCAACGCCAGCGTTCCGCATCCAGCCCGGGTTTACGACTACTGGCTGGGCGGCAAGGACAACTTCGAAGCCGACCGCCAGGCGGCTCGGGCCGCGATCAAGATCTTTCCCTGGCCTTGTTGCCACTTTGCCTCTCGTGCCGGACACCAATGAGCAGAAAGTTTACGGGCGGTGGGAAATGCCGGCCTTATCAGCGTCGTGATCGTGGTTCTTGTTATGGTCGCTGGCGCCGTAGGACTCGGCCTGCTAGTTAGCGGAACAGCGGCATTGGCGCAGCTTCAGGCGGCGCCCGGATATGGCAATTAGGAGTGGGACTGGGGGGCTAATGGCCGGGTCCTACGCCTCTGGTGTGATGGCGGCCGGTGATATGTTTGGAGTGTCACAAGGAGGCCGCCATGTACCACCCATCCCCCCGCAGGTGTACGTCGCGCTGGGCTTCTGTGCCGTCCTCACGCTCTAGGACACCGTGACGGGGGTCACCTGGTACGCCCGGCGTCATTATCATTAAGGAGCCCGTCATGTCCGCCCGCGAAGTTGTTCATCAGATGCGGCCTTGGCCGCCGGTCTGGACCCGGCCGATGAACGACCGGCCGCCGTACAAGGTCTGGGCCCTCGGCGGCTTGGTCGTGTGGGCCATCGTGCTGACCATTTTCGATGCGTCCAGCCAGACGCCGGCCGTGCATAACGCCGTCTGGCTCCTGTTCGGCGGCTGGTGCATTGGCGTTATCGGCGCGTCCATCGCGCACTTTATGTACCGGCGGTAATGTTGCTACTCGCCGCTAATATGCGGGGCCCGGTCGCGGCCTGGCCGACGGTCGCCCTGCTGGGGCCAGGAATAATGGTGAATTCGAAATGGCTCGGGGGTATACCTTAAATGGCTCCAGGCCAGAGGTGGACCGCCACGCCCGGCACATCAGTGAGCGCAATTCGGAATTCCGGGCCACGCTCCGTAGCCGCGGACCAGGGCGAGCAGGACGACGTGCAAGGATGTGCGCGACTCCGCGGAGGTCCCACGTTACGGGGAGCGTTTTCAGTGGATACGACTGACAATGCTCCCCGTAATGGTTGATCTCGATTGACCGGTGCGTGTCGAGGGCCTGGTGCGGGTCCTCTGACCTAGCTGTCTGGTCAGCTTTCGCTTTAAGCTCGCTGACTTGGTTACGTGCAGAACGGCACCGTCTAACGCTTTCGTCACCGATAACCTCGGCTCGGTCACCAACGTGGTCGGCGTGCAGGGCAACCTCCATCTAGCCCTTCGGGTTCCTTATTCTTTGACCAGGCTCTGGGTGAGCAGGGCGACGTGCAGTGAGGTGCGGGACTCGGCGGAGTCCAGGTCGACGCCGAGGATCCGCTCGATCTGCTGGAGCCGCTGATAGAAGGTGGGCCGGGCCAGGTGCGCGTGCCGCGCGGCCAGCGCCTTGTTGCCGCCGGCCTCCAGGTAGGCGGCCAGGCACGGCATCAGCCCGTTGCCGTGGGCGGCGTCGCTGGACAGGAGCGGGCCCAATTCACGTTCGGCGAACGTCTGCAGCCGGGCGTCGTCGCGGAGCAGGTGCAGCAGGCCGCGCAGTCGCAGGTCCGGCAGCCGGTAGTACGGCCGGCCCTCGGGGCGGCCGATAGCTAGGTCCCCCACCTGGCGGGCCTCGAGAAAGGCCTGGCGCACGTC
>JBEKCN010000119.1:0-7705 GCA_050014855.1 Streptosporangiaceae bacterium
CCGAGGTCGACGCCGACGACGCCGAACGAGTCCGGCACGGCAGTTTCCCCGAAGGCATGGCGGCCACCGCCAGTCCCAACGGAAGGACCATCAGCCAATGACGAACCGCCGGTCAACGACGACCTCCCTGCACGTCGAGCGGCGCCTGCCCGCTGACTTCCTGGCTGGTGCGCTGCGCGCCGACGCGCGGGCCGGCCTGACCAGCACGCCGAAGTCGCTGCCACCCAAGTGGTTCTACGACGCGGCCGGCAGCGAGCTGTTCGAGAAGATCACCGGCCTGCCCGAGTACTACCCCACCCGGGCTGAGCGGGAGATCCTGCAGTCCGCGGCTGGCCAGATCGCCGCGCTCAGCGGGGCGGGCACGCTGGTCGAGCTGGGCTCGGGGTCGTCGGAAAAGACACGGCTGCTGATCGACGCGCTTCGGGCGGCCCGGACGTTGCGCACGTACGTACCGGTCGACGTGAGCGAGCCGGCGCTGGTGGCCGCGGCCATCGCCCTGCTCACCGAGTACCCGGGACTGGAGGTACGCGCGGTGGTGTCGGACTTCGAGCAGGACCTGGGCCTGCCCGCACCCGCATCACGGGGCGGGGCGCCGGGCGCGAAGGGCCGGCGGCTGGTCGCGTTCCTGGGCAGCACGATCGGCAACCTGCTGCCGGGCGAGCGGGCCGCGTTCCTGGCCCGGATCCGCGCGGCGCTGGGCGAGGGCGACAGCCTGCTGCTGGGTACCGACCTGGTCAAGGACCCCGCGGTCCTGCTCGCGGCGTACGACGACGCGGCCGGGGTCACCGCCGCGTTCAACAAGAACGTACTGTCCGTGCTGAACACCGAGCTGGGCGCGGACTTCGACCTGGACGCGTTCGAGCACGTGGCCGCCTGGGATCCGGAGCGGGAGTGGATCGAGATGCGGCTGCGCGCGGCCACGGCGCAGACCGTGCACCTGCCCGCCATCGAGCTGACCGCCCGGTTGGAGGCCGGTGAGGAGATGCGCACCGAGGTGTCGGCCAAGTTCCGCCGGGACCGGATGACCGCCGAGCTGGCCGCGGCGGGGTTCACGATGCAGGAGTTGTGGACCGACTCGCAGGGGCGCTTCGGGCTGTCGCTGTCGGTCCCCACCTGACCGGCTTGCGGCCGACGCCGCACAGCACAGTGGCCTCCCCCGCGGTGGCACCCGGATCGATATCCCCCTGGCCGGCGGGGCGGGGCCAGGTGGGCGCGTCGGTGAGGCCGGGAGGCAGCAGGTCCAGGCCCGCGAAGAAGCCCTCGATGTCGGCGCGGCGGTGGTGGTGCAGCCGGGCCGCCGTATACGCCCGGTACAGGCTGGTGGCGTTTTCGGAAGCGGCCTGGCCGACGGACAGGACCAGATAGCTGCCCGGCACCATGGCCCCGGTGAAGGGCGCCGTGACCCGCCTGGCGGTGGGCGCGTCCAGGAAGTGCAGGACCGCGACCAGCAGCACGCACACGGGCTTGGTCAGATCGATGAGGCTGGTCAGCGCCGGATCCCGCAGGAGCGCCCCCGGGTCCCGCAGGTCGCCGGGCAGGGCGACGACGCGGGCGCTGAGCGGCATGAGGCCGCGCGTGTGCGCGATCACCACCGGGTCGTGGTCCACGTAGGCGACCCGGGCCCCCGGCAGCACCGCGCCGGCGGCCTCATGCGTGCTCGGGCTGGTGGGCAGGCCGGCGCCGACGTCGATGAACTGGGCGACACCCTGGCGGGCCACGTGCGTGACCGCGCGGGCCAGGAACGCCCGATTCTGCCGGGCCAGCTCCGGCAGCCGCGGGTCCGCGGCCAGCAGTCGGGCCGCCTCATCCCGATCGGCGGCGAAGTTCGTGCTGCCCCCGAGCAGGTAGTCGTAAATGCGGGCGACGTCCGGCTGGGCGGGGTCGGACGCCGCCACGGGCTCCTCCAGCTGGGCCCGCAGCCGGTCCAGGCTCGCGGAGGTCACCACCCGGGGATTCGTTTCGC
Source organism: Streptosporangiaceae bacterium (assembly GCA_050014855.1). GTDB lineage: Bacteria > Actinomycetota > Actinomycetes > Streptosporangiales > Streptosporangiaceae > Bog-532. The sequence goes on from JBEKCN010000119.1 coordinate 1,964, forward strand.
CGTCGAGCGCCTGGGCGACGTAGGCGTAGCGGCCCCGCACCGTCTCCCCCCAGATCACGAAGCCGGGGAAATCAGCCTGGATCGCCTTGATGTTGCTGAACACACGCAGCTGCCGGTCCATCAGTTCGCGTTTCCTTCTGATCTGGTGGGCTGAACTCTTAATGCCATGCGGGCTCGACCAATCTGTGGAACGGGCAAAGTCCTGTCCGGCCGGGCGGTGACGGCCCAGCGGTGAGGCCCCAGCGGTGACCGTCCCAGCGGTGACCGGGACGGCCTGGACGATCACGCACTGTCTAGCTGTTCCCAGCTTAGATAGCAATACATGCGCGTGTAAAGCATTACGTGTGTAATCGCAGGTCAGCGGTGCCCTACGGTTGGTTTCGTGGATGATCACGGCCCCGACATCGTGCACGAGGGCCCGGTTCCGATCTACGTGCAGATCGTCAGATACGTCGCGGCGCATATCGAGGACGGCACGTGGCAACCCGGTCACCGGCTGCCGGCCGAACGGGCCATGGCCGCCGAATGGGGCGTGGCCTACCTGACCATCCGCCGGGCCATGGCGGAGCTACGCGAGCGCGGCCTCATCGTCAGTGTCCAGGGCCGGGGCACCTACGTCCGCGACCCGAGCAGCTGAGCCCGCTCCCGCGCGCGGACGGGCGGGACTCGCCTGCGGGACTCGCGGACACGCGGGACCCGGGTCAGGTCTGGCGCTCGCCAGCCGCCATGGCCAGGAGTTCCTCCGCGTGCGCCCGGCCGAACTCCGAATCCTCCAGGCCGGCCAGCATGCGGGACAGTTCCCGGACCCGGCCGGGCTGGTCCAGCCGGACCACGCCGCTGCTCGTGACCAGGCCGTCGCCCGCCTTGGTCACCACCAGATGGTTGTCGGCGAACGCGGCGACCTGCGGCAGGTGCGTCACCACGATGACCTGGGCCAGCCGGGCGAGCCGCATCAGGCGGCGGCCAATCTCCACTGCGGCCTTGCCGCCCACGCCCGCGTCAACCTCGTCGAATACGAAGGTGGGCACGGGGTCAGCCCCAGCGAAGACCACCTCAATGGCCAGCATGACCCGGGACAGCTCACCGCCGGAGGCGCCCTTGTTCAGCGGCAGCGGCGGCGCGCCCGGGTGAGCGGCCAGCTTGATCTCCACGTCCTCGGCGCCGTGTGGGCCGGGCTCGTCGAGCGGCCGGAGCACCGCGGTAAGCTGGGCGTGCGGCATGGCCAGCGCCGTCAGTTCGGCGGTGACGTCGCGGGAAAATCGTTGGGCGGCGTCCTGGCGCAGCGCGGTCAGCGCGGCGGCCAGCTCGGTGACGCGGGCCGCCATCTCGGTTTCCTGCTGGGCCAGCGCGGCGATCCGGTCGTCGTCGCCTTCCAGCTCGTCCAGGCGGGCGGCCGCCACCTTGGTCCAGGCCAGGACCGCGGCCAGGTCGCCGATGCCGTCACCCGCGGTCGCGGTCTGCCCGGCGCCCGCTGCCTCCGCCGCGCTCTCAGGCTGGGGTCCCATCCCCGCGGCGGCGGCATTCTCCGGTGCCGCGGCGGAACTGCCCCGGCCGGCGGCCACGACCTGGCCGGCGGCCGCGTTCTCGGTGGCGGCGCGGACACCGTAGGCGCGGACCAGCCTGGCGAGCGCGGCCCGGCGCTCCTGCACCGCCGCGAGCCGGGCCGGGTCGGCGTCCAGCGACTCGGTGTAGGAGGCCAGCTCCCCCGCCACGTCGGCCAGCAGGTACGACGCCTGGTTCACCTGGTCGGCCAGGGTGGCCAGGGCCGGGTCGTGCTGGCGAACCGCCTCCAGCTCCTGCCGGGCCCCGCCGATGAGCGTCATCGCGTCCGGGTGGTCGTAGGCCGCCGCGGACGGGTCACCCTGCAGCGCCTCGTGCGAGTTGGTCGCCGCGGACCGGAGCGCCTCGGCGTTGCCGAGCCGTTCCTCCTCCGCGAGGAGCAGGACGTCCTCGCCCGCGACCGGGTCGAGTGCTTCGATCTCCTCCAGGGCCCGGCGGAGATCTTCGGCTTCGGCGATCCGCTCACGGGCCATCTGGGTCAGCTCGGCCAGCTCCGCCTCGATCTTCCGGTGCCGCTGGTAGGCACGCTCATATTCGGTCAGCACGTGAGCCAGCTGGGCTCCGGCGAAGGAGTCCAGCGCCTCCCGCTGCCGGCCGGCCCGCAGCAGTTGCTGCTGATCAGCCTGGCCGTGCACGGCGACCAGGTCGTCGGCCAGATAGGTGAGCAGGGACACCGGGACCGAGCGGCCCCCGGCGTGCGCGCGGGAGCGGCCCTCGGCCGATACCGAGCGGCTGAGCACCAGGACCGCGCCGTCGTCGTCGAGCTCACCGCCGGCCTCGTCGACCTGCTTGGCCACCTCGCCGTACGGATCGATCTGCAGCCGTCCCTCGACGATGGCCCGCTGCGCACCCGGCCGGACCCGGGCCGGATCGGCCCGCCCGCCGAACAGCAGGCCCAGGCCGGTCACGACCATGGTCTTGCCGGCCCCGGTCTCTCCGGTCACCACAGTGAATCCCGGGGACAGCTCGAGGGTCGCGTCGTCGATAACCCCGAGTCCCGTGATCCGGACTTCCTCAAGCATGACCGCCAGCCGTCTCCTCTTCGCCGTCCCGGAGCGCACCAGGCCTGCCGCTCAGCCGTCCGCGCCAGCCCGCCACCGGCAGGCCGAACTTGGCGACCAGCCGGTCCGTGAACGGCGCGCCGCCCTCATCGGCGGCCGACCCGCCGTCCGCGGTCGCGGGCACGCCGCCCAGCCGGGCCAGCAGGACCGGGAGCGCGCCGCGCCGGACTTCTACCCGTGCGCCGGGTTCTAGGTCGACCCTACGGCGGCCATCGCACCACATGACGCCACCGGGCGACGCCGCGCCGGCGGGCTCGGCCAGGATGTCCGGCGCGGCCGTTGCGGGGCCGCGGCCCGAGCCGCCGATGACCTCCACGGCGAGCACCGAGCGGGGCGAGACGACCATCGGCCGGGCGAACAACGCGTGCGCGCTGATCGGCACCATGAGCAGCGCCTCGACCTCGGGCCACACCACCGGGCCGCCTGCCGAGAACGCGTACGCGGTCGAGCCGGTCGGGGTGGCGCACACCACGCCGTCACAGCCCCAGCGGGACAGCGGCCGCCCGTCGACCTCGGTGACCACCTCAAGCATTCTTTCCCTGGCGAGCTTCTCCACCGTCGCCTCGTTGAGCGCCCAGTTCTCGGCGAACAGGCCGCCGTTCTGCTGGACGGTGACGTCAATCGTCATCCGTTCCTCGACCACGTACTGGCGGTCGACCACGCGGTCGACGGCATCGTCCAGGCCGTCCGGCTCCGCCTCGGCCAGGAAGCCGACGTGGCCGAGGTTAACGCCGAGCAGCGGGGCCCCGGCCGGGCGGGCCAGCTCAGCCGCGCGCAGCAGGGTGCCGTCCCCGCCGACCACGATCACGACCTCGGCGCCCTGGGCGGCGCCCCGGCCGGGCGCGACCTCCGCTACGTCCGGGGACGCGATGTCGGCGGCCTCGGGCATCAGCACGCGTACGTGCATCCCGTCGTGGACCAGCCGCTCCACGACGTACCGGGCGCTGCGCAGGGACTCCTTCCGCCCGGTATGCGCCACGACCAGCGCCGTCCGCCTGCCGCCCGCGACGTTCACTGCGCCCATTGTCAACAACTGTCCTTCGTATCCCGCGTCGTCGGTGTCACTCCGGGCCCTCGGCGACCGCCCGCCGCAGGTCCTCATCGTCCAGCGGTAGCGCGCCGCGCCGCAACCAGACGAAGTACTCCACGTTGCCCGCCGGGCCCGGCAGCGGGCTGGCCGTCACCCCCCGCACACCGAGGCCCAGCTCAGCGGCGGCACCGGCAACGGAGCGGACTGCTTCGCCCCGCAATCCAGGATCGCGCACGACCCCCCCGGGGCCGACACGGCCCTTGCCCACTTCGAACTGAGGCTTGACCAGCAGGACGAAATCGGCCTCCGGCGACACGGCGCCGGCCAGGGCGGGCAGCACGAGGGCCAGCGAGATGAACGACAGGTCCGCGACCACCAGGTCCGGCGGGCGGCCGTTCGGCCCGGCCACCTCCTCCGGCCGCAGGGACCGGACGTTGACCCGGTCCAGTACCGTCACCCGCGGGTCAGTCTGCAGCGACCAGGCGAGCTGTCCGTAGCCGACGTCGGCCGCGGTGACGTGCGCGGCGCCTGCGCGCAGCAGCACGTCGGTGAACCCCCCGGTGGACGCGCCCGCGTCCAGGGCCTCCCGGCCCGCCACGGTGAGGTCGCCGAAGGCGGCGAGCGCCCCGGCCAGCTTGTGGCCACCGCGGGAGACGTAGCCGGGATCGCCGCGATCGTCGGTCAGGGTGATCGGGGCGTCGCGGGTCACCTGGGTGGCCGCCTTGGCCGCCGGCTCGCCACTCACCGTGATCCGCCTGGCGGCGATCAGTTCGGCCGCCTGCTCGCGCGAGCGGGCGAGGCCGCGCCGGACGAGTTCAGCGTCCAGCCGGGCGCGGGGGCTCCGGCGGGCCGTCCGCCCCGTCATCGTGTCCCGCCCGTCATGGTGTGCCGCGCGAGCCGGGTCCGTTCGGCATGTCCGGCGCCTGCGGGGCGTCGGGCGTGCTGTGCGCGTCGGGGCCGAGCTCGCCGAGCACCTCGCGCAGCCGGTCGTGGATTTCCCCGAGGATGACGGGGTGTTCGTCCAGCGGCGCGCCCTCCAGGTCGCCGAGCCGGGCCACGGCCTCATCCACCCGAGCGTCGCCGGTCCCAGTGATGTCGTCCGCCTCGGTCATCTGCGTTCGCCCCTTAGCTCGTTCGCGCGTCTGGACTGCGCTAACCTCCGCCTTGAACGCTACCGTCCCGACGATCCTGGGAGTGAAGCCGCGATGGCCACGGCCGAGGAATGCCGTGAGGCATTTGTAAAGCTGACGAGCCGGCTCTCCGAGCTGGACCCCAAAGACCGCGATGCGTTTTTCAGCGGCCGCTCCTTCTCCTGCCACGTCTCGGACCTGAACGTCACGTTCGTGACCCATTTCGGCCCCAACGGCGCGGACCCGGTGCGGGAGGCCGCGCCGGGTGAGCCGCTCGCCGACGTCCGGCTCACGGCCGCCAGTCCACTGGTGCTGGAATTGGCCGACGATGTCGGGGCCTTCCCCCGGGCCTGGCTGACCGGGCGGGTCAAGGTCCACGCCAGCATGCGCGACCTGCTAAGGCTGCGCAAGCTGCTCTGAGCGGCCGGCGTCGGCCCTACGGCCTGGCATGAGCGGTCCTGACGGGTCGTCATCCGGCTCTGTGGCATCAGCCGCTCCCCCGTTCTTTTCGGGAATGGCGGAAATCTAGGGAATCAATGTGGCTTTTTCATAACAACGGGCCGGTAAGCGGGCGTCTGCCCGACCGAGACCGCCGGAGCCGGACAATGAGCCAGACCAGCAGGACCAGGCCAGCGAGGAGCAAGATCACGCTCGCTGCGCCGTAACCATCGATCCGGGCGGTGTCCCGGTGGACGACCTGAATGGGCCCGGGAGCGGGACCGAAACGCAGGCCGGCCGCCAGCCCGGCATCGGGGCGGCCCACGGCCAGCCGCGCCGCCAAGGTGAGCGCGGCGGGCGCGTCGACTTCGCCGAACCCGGTGCCGGGGCTGTAACCGCCGGCCGGACGGCCGCTGGCCGAGTAGATCATGGCCTGCTCGACCTGCTCCGGGCTGAGCCGGGGGTAACGCGACCGGATCAGCGCCGCCACGCCGGCGACCAACGCCGACGCGGGGCTCGTCCC
>JBEKCN010000120.1:0-7702 GCA_050014855.1 Streptosporangiaceae bacterium
GATGGCGCCGATGAAGAAGGCCGACTGCGCGTCGTCCGTCGTGCCGGTCTTCGCGATGATCGGCCGTCCGTCACTCATCGCCGCGGCGGTGCCGGTGCCGTTGATCGTGTCAAACGACATCGCGTACTGGACCTGCGAATCCTGCGCCGGGTTCAGCACCTGCGTGGAGCTGATCTTCGTGGGGTAGGTGACCGAGCCCTGGCTGATCTGCTCGATGATGTGTGCCGGGTGATAGGTGCCGTTGTCATCCAGCGTGGCCAGCATGGTGTCCTGCTCGTTGACCGACAGGGAGTCCTGGCCCAGCGCCATACCGACGTGGCCGACGTCGGCCTGCAGACCAGAGCCCTGGACGTCGACGCCGAACTGCCTGGCCATGTTGACGACGTTCTGGGTGCCGACCCGGTGGATCAGGTCGGTGAACGCCGTGTTCGAGGACTGCGCCTCCGCCTGCGCGACGCTCATCGGGCCATAGGACTCGTCCTCGTCGTTCTGCTCCCTGAACCAGTTGTAACCCGCGTCCGCCTGAGAACGGGCCGCAGGCGTCATGCCCTCGCTGTCCGGCGGGATCCACAGCGGGCTGTACCCATCGAGCTGGGTGGTCTGGACGTTCATGCCCTGCGCTACCGCGGTAGCCAGCACGTACGGCTTGAACGACGACCCCACCTGCTCCCGGGTCAGCACGGTGTTGTCGGAGCAGGTGTTGTGGCAGTACTTGGCCGGGACGTTCTCGCCGGGGCCGCCGTAGAAGGCCATGATGGCCCCGGTCTGCGGGTCCTGCAGTTCCGCGCCCACCAGCCCGTACGAGGGCAGCGCCCCGCCGTCTTCCGCCATCAGCTTCTCGTTCTGGTTCACCGCGCTGTAGAGCTGGTCCATCATCGACTTGCTGATCGTGGTCGTGATGTGCAGCCCGCCGTTGTCGATCTGGGCCTGCGAGAACTTGTACCTGCTCTGCAGCTCGTTGTCGACCAGGCCCAGGACGTAGGAGTCGTAAGGATCGGAGCCGACGTGCTGGTCGTGCGCGCTGAGCACCTTCGGGAAATGCTCGGCGGCGGCCTGCTGGGGGCTCAGGTCGCCCAGGGTGACCATGCCGTCGAGAACGTAGTGCCAGCGGGTCATGAGAGCCGGCTGGCCGGCCTTGGTGGGGTAGTAACTCGGGCTCTGGATGATCGCGGCGATGTAGGCGGCCTGCGCGGCGTTGAGCTGCGAGGCCGGGACGCCGAAGTAGGTCTCAGCGGCCGCGCCAACCCCATAGGCACCCTGGCCGAGATAGATGGTGTTCAGGTAGTTGGTCAGGATCCACGCCTTGGACTTTTCCTTGGCCACCTTCAGCGCGACGAAGATCTCCTTGACCTTCCGGCTGGCGGTCTGCTCCGTGCCGATGTTGGCGTAGTAGTTCCGGACGAACTGCTGAGTGATGGTCGATCCGCCCTGGAGTGAGCCGCCGCTGCTGCCCCCGCTGTTGAACACGTCCTCGTAGCCGGCCCGGACGATGCCTTTGGGTGAGACACCGCCCTCGGTGTAGAAGCTGCGGTCCTCGGCCGCCACCACGGCATCACGCATAAGGGGTGAGATCTGGCTGTACTGCAGCAACTGCCGGTCGGTGTTCCCGAACGTCCCGACCACGGACGTGCCGTCACTGAAGTAGACGGTGGACTGCTGCTGCATGGCCGCCTGGGAGACGTCGGTGGGGACGGCCGTCCTGGCGTAGGCGTAACTGACCCCCGCGACGCACAGCAGAATCAGGCCGCCGAACCCGGCGGCGGCCAGGCCCAGCACCTTCCGCCACGTCCAGTGGCGCCACCAGCTGCCCTTGACCTTTCCGCGCCCCCGGCCGTTACCCCGGCCGCCACCTCGGCCGTTCCCGGCCCCCCCGTGGCTCGCGGCGGGGCGGCCGGCGCCGGGACGACCGTTTTCATAGCGGTCGCGACGGTAAGCGGCCCCGGTCCTTGTCCCAGTAGCAGTGGCAGTGGCAGTGGCAGTGGCAGTGGCAGTGGAGGCGTACCCGCCGGTGCTGTTCGCGGCACTGCGTCCCGCACTACTCTGGCCGGCACTGCGCCCCGCACCGCCCTGGCCGGCCGGGGCTGGCGTCCAGTAACCGGCTCCCGCCGGGGCGGGGGCGTTCGCGGCCGGGTAATCCCCCCAGCCATCGCCGGGACTGCCCCGGCGGCCGCGCGGTGCGGACTGGTCGCCGTCGCGCCCGGAAGAGTCGTCACGATGACGGCGCCCGCCCGAGTAGCCGACGCCGTCATACCCGCCGCGCGGCTCCTGGCTGGCCCGGTGCTCAGGCCAGGGACGGCCGTAATCACCGGTTTCCGGCGCGGGGCGATAAGGCCCGCTGACGTCTCTGCTGCTCACGCATCCTCGCTGTTGGCTGAGCGGATGGCGGCTGCAGGGGTACCGCCGAGCTGCACGGTACCCAGGAGATCAGCCGCCGCTGGCACGTCCGCTCGATCGCACCGTCGCGACGCAACGTGCCTTCCGGTGCATTCCTACTGGCTTGTCCTAGCTTGGCGGGCGCGTCGCGCACGCGGCTCGCCAGTGCCAAGAACGTAAGACGATGCAAGGTGGTTCCAGCCACAACTCTGGCAGACTTCGACCACATAGACCCGGAATTCGCCGTATTCGGCGGCCATCTGGTCGAGCTCCGGCCCGCGCTTCACGCGTCCCTCGTACTGCCCAAGCTCATCGCCATAGACATAAGTAACATGCGTGAGTTTGGCTTTGCGGCAGATCGGGCACCGGATTTCGGTCGGCTCGCCGTGAAACTTGGCGGCTCGCAGCAGGTAGGGATGAGCGTCGCACACATCGGCGACCGTGGTGTGCCCGGCCTGGACCGACGCGAGCGTAGCCCGGCGGACCAGCCCGTAGTCGACAACGGAACGCCTTGTCCCCATGACGGACAGGGTACGTCGGAACTCGCATCAGGCCGAGTGCGGAGGTAAGCCGGATTGGCCAGACGCGCAAAATGTCCTGTCCGGGCCATCGTTGGTCTCGCCTGCGGTGCCACTTGCCTAACCACCCGCCGCTCTATATCCTCCTGATGTATCGAGTCGATACATCGCACCGAGGCATCGGACAGATACATCGCATCCGGTGGGCACCGGCAGCCCCGGGGCTGGCCGGCAGACGGGGGTGGAAGGTGACGGGTAAGCGGTCTGGCGTGCTGGAGTTCGCCGTGCTCGGGCTGCTGCACGAATCACCGATGCACGGCTATGAGCTGCGCAAGCGGCTGAGCTCGGTGCTCGGCGCGTTTCACGCCTTCTCCTACGGGTCGCTGTACCCCTGCCTGAAAGAACTGCTGATCCGAGGGCTGATCGCGGAGGAGGACGCGGATTCATCTCCTCGCGCCCGGGCGGGACGCCGGTCCAGGATCGTCTACCGGCTGACCGCGGAGGGCAAGGACCGGCTGCACGAACTGCTCGGGGAGGCAGGCCCAAACTCGTGGGACGACGACGGTTTCGGTGTGCACTTCGCCTTCTTCGGGCAGACCCGCGCCGACATCCGGCTGCGCATTCTCGAAGGGCGCCGCAGCCGACTCGAAGAGCGGATGGACACGGTGCGAGCGGCGTTCGCCCGCACCCGGGAGCGGGTCGACAGTTACACCCTCGAGCTCCAGCGGCACGGTCTCGAGTCAGTCGAGCGGGAGGTCCGCTGGCTGAACGAGCTGATCGCCTCCGAACGGGAGCGGGACGCCGGCCCCGTCGGCCAGCCCCGCCCGGATGAGGCGGATCCAGGCCATCGGGGCACCTACAACGCATGAGCAAGGACAAGAAGGAGTCATCCTGATGAGTTCGGTACGTGTGGCCATCGTGGGCGTGGGCAACTGCGCGAGTTCCCTCGTCCAGGGCCTGGAGTACTACAAGGACGCCGACGACAGCGGCCGGGTGCCTGGGCTCATGCACGTACGGTTCGGTCCGTATCACGTGAGCGACCTGGAGGTGGTCGCGGCCTTCGACGTGGACGCCAAGAAGGTCGGCTGTGATGTGGCCGACGCAATCAGCGCGAGCGAAAACAACACCATCAAGATCGCAGACGTCCCGCCGACCGGGGTGACCGTCCAGCGCGGCCCGACCTTCGACGGGCTGGGCGAGTACTACCGGGACATCATCACCGAATCGGACGAGCCGGCCGTGGACGTGGTGGCCGCGCTCCGGGAGGCCCGGGCCGACGTCCTGGTCAGCTACCTCCCGGTCGGTTCGGAGGAAGCCGACCGTTACTACGCGCAGTGCGCGATCGACGCGGGCGTCGCCTTCGTCAACGCGCTGCCGGTCTTCATCGCCTCCAACCCGGAGTGGGCCGCGAAGTTCACCGCGGCGGGCGTGCCGATCGTGGGTGACGACATCAAGTCACAGGTGGGCGCGACGATCACGCACCGGGTCCTGGCCAAGCTGTTCGAGGATCGCGGTGTTGAGCTGCTCCGCACCTACCAGCTCAACGTCGGCGGCAACATGGACTTCAAGAACATGCTGGAGCGCAGCAGGCTCCAGTCGAAGAAGATCTCCAAGACCCAGTCGGTCACCTCTCAGATCCCGCACGAGATGGAGGGCGCTGCCGTCCATATCGGCCCGTCTGACCACGTGCCCTGGCTGGATGACAGGAAGCTGGCGTTTGTCCGGCTCGAGGGACGGGCCTTCGGCGACGTACCGCTCAGCCTGGAGTACAAGCTGGAGGTCTGGGACTCGCCCAACTCGGCCGGCGTGATCATCGATGCCATCCGGGCCGCGAAGATCGCCAAGGACCGCGGCATCGGCGGCCCGGTCACCTCGGCCTCCTCCTACTTCATGAAGTCTCCCCCCGAGCAGTTCGGCGACGACGTCTGCCGCGACCTGGTGGAGAAGTTCATCCGGGGCGAAGTCGACCGGTAGCGGTAGCGGTAGCGGGACCGGCCGCGTTCCGGCCGAAACGAGGCCAGCACGTGCGGCGGTCACCCGGGTCCCGGCCTGCGGGGTCCCGGGTGACCGTATCCCGGCCGCCTGGCGCCTTAGGCTGAGCCCGTGGCCCTGCACGCGGTCGCGCGGCTGTCGCGATCCCCATTCGCCGCCGATCTGAGATCGGTCCTCCGTGAGCGCAACTTCCGGCGGCTGTTCGCCACCCGGCTGATCTCTCAGGCCGGCGACGGTGTCTACACGGCCGGGTTCGGCGCCTACGTCTTCTTCTCCGCGACGACCTACCCGGATCCCGCGGCTGCCGCGGAAGCCTTCGCCGTGCTCTACCTGCCCTACTCGTTCATCGGGCCCTTCGCCGGGGTCTTCATCGACCGCTGGTCCCGGCGGCAGATCCTGCTCGTCTCAGCGCTCGTCCGCGCGGTGCTGGTCGCGATCACCGCCCTACTGATCGGCGCCGGCGAACTGGGTGTGCCGCTATACATCAGCGCGCTGGCCGCGCTGGGCGTGAACCGTTTCTTCCTGGCGTCGCTGTCGGCGGCCCTGCCACACGTTGTACCCGATGACAAGCTGGTCATGGCCAATTCGGTCGCCCCGACCATCGGGGGGATCGTGACCACCGTGGCCGGCGTCGTCGCGGTCGGCCTCCGGCTGCTGCTGGGCGGCGGGCACAGCGGCGCGGCCGTGATCGTTCTGGTCGCAGCCGGGTGTTATTTCCTGGCCGGGCTGGCCGCGGCCAGCATGCGGCGCGACCTGCTCGGCCCGATGCACCAACCGGGCCGAGCGCCGCAGGCGCTGTCACGGACGCTGCGGGACGTGGTCAGCGGGCTGGCCGACGGGGTGCGTTATCTGTCCCAGCGCCGAGGCCCCGCGGGCGCCCTAGGCGCCATCGGCGCCTACCGCATCCTGTTCGGGATCGTTTTCCTGATGTCGATCCTGCTGTACCGGAACTACTTCTACCCGGGCGGCAACGGGAACGCCGCCCTCAGCCATTTCACGCTGGTGATCATCGTCACCGCGCTGGGCTACGGGCTGGCGGCCGTCGTCTCCCCGCCCGTCACCCGGCGGTTCGCCAAGCACACCTGGATCACTTTCCTGCTGGCCTGTTCCGGTCTGGTCATGGGACTAGGCCTGACCTTCAGCCAGGTGCCTTTCCTGGTCATCGGCTTCGTGCTCGGGCTCACCGGGCAGGGCATCGCGATCTCGGCCACCACGATCATCCAGGAGCAGACCAGTGACGCCTACCGCGGCCGGGCGTTCGCCCTGTACGACATGATGTTCAACGGCGTCTTCGTCGTCGGGGCCGTCTTCGGGGCGCTGATCATCCCGGTCGACGGGAAGTCATACCCGCTGATCGTGGTGACCGCCGCCGGGTACGTGCTTGCCGCGGTGCTCTACGCACGGTGCGGCCGGGCCGATACAGGTAACGAGCCCGCCTCCGGCCCTGGCAATCCTTCCCCCTCGGCCCAGCGGAGCAGCTCCTGAGTCGCCCGCTCCTGGCCGATCAGGCCCCGCTCGATGCGGAGCTCCAGCAGGAACGCGTACGCCTGGCCGACCAGCGGACCGCGCGGTATGCCCAGGATCTGCATGATTTCGTTGCCGTCGAGCTCGGGACGGAGCTTGGCCAGCTCCTCTTCTTCCGACAGGCGCTCGATCCGCTGTTCCAGGTCGTCGTAGGCGCGGGCGAGCCGGTTCGCCTTTCCCTTGTTTCTCGTCGTGCAATCGGCTCTGGTCAGCGCGTTCAGCCGGGTCAGCAGCGGCCCCGCGTCCCGGACGTACCGCCGCACCGCTGAATCGGTCCATCCGGCCTCGCCGTAGCCGTGGAAGCGCAGGTGCAGCTCAACCAGCCGGGAGACATCGGTCACCACATCTTTGGGGAACCGCAGCGCGGTGAGCCGCTTTCTGGCCAGCTTGGCCCCGACCACCTCGTGGTGATGGAAGGCCACCCGGCCGTCCGGCAGCCGGGAACGGGTCCCGGGCTTGCCGATGTCGTGCAGCAGCGCGGCCAGCCGCAGCACCAGGTCACCGGTGAGCCCGTACCGTCCCTCCAGCCCGATGGCCTGGCGCAGGACGGTGAGGCTGTGCTGGTAGACGTCTTTGTGACGGAAATGCTCATCTGCTTCGAGCCGCAGCCGGGGCACCTCCGGCAGCACGTGCTCGGCCACGCCCGTTTTGACGAGCAGGTCGACGCCCCGCGCCGGGTCGGGCGTCAGCATCAGTTTGGTCAGCTCATCGGTGATCCGTTCGGTGGAAACGGACTCCAGCAGCCGGGGAGCCTGGCGCCCCATGGCTTCGCGCACGTCATCGGCCACGGTGAAGCCCAGCTGGGAGGAAAACCGGGCGGCCCGCAGGATGCGCAGCGCGTCGTCGGAAAACGACTCGTCCGCCGTCCCGGGCGTGCGCAGGACCTTTTCCCGCAGCGCGGCCAGGCCGCCGAACGGATCGACCAGCTCATAGTCCGGCAGCCGCGCGGCCATCGCGTTGACGGTGAAGTCCCGGCGGCGCAGGTCCGCTTCGAGGGACGTGCCGTACTGCACCGTCGGCTTGCGCGACCGGGGGCCGTATTCCTCGCTCCGGTAGGTGGTGATCTCAAACTTGTCGCTGTCTTTCCGCAGGCCGACCGTGCCGTAATCGATTCCCACCACCCATACCGCGTCCGCCCAGCCGTCGATGATCCGGAGAACTTCCTTGGGCGGCGCGTTGGTCGTCAGGTCCAGATCGCCGGGCTCACGGCCGAGAAAGACATCGCGGACCGGGCCACCGACCAGGGCGAGTTCGTAACCGTGGCGGGTGAACAGCAGGCCGAGCTCGTCGGCGGC
>JBEKCN010000121.1:0-7698 GCA_050014855.1 Streptosporangiaceae bacterium
CCATGTGGCTGAGCGCCCATCGGATCCGGCCGCACGCGGTGGCCAGCACCGGCTCAGCCAGCCCGGCAGCCTCCTCCGAGTGCAGCCGCAGGACGGCGGAGACGGCATAGGCGGCCGCGGCCAGGCCCGCTATCGACATGACCGCCGCCAGGTAGGCGTTGGTGAGGCCGGCCTGGCCGCCCAGCCGGGTGAACTCGTGCCGGACGCTGGCGCTGCCCCCGAGCAGGGCCCCGACGCCCTTGGCGGCGGCGCCCGCGGCCGCGCAGCCGAACACGAAGCCGGCCGCCCAGCCGGTTAGCGTGCCCCACTGCAGCCGCCAGGCCAGGCCGAACGGATCGCCCAGCAGGCGGCCACCGTCCGGGCGCCCCGGCCGGTCAGGCAGCAGCCCGGCTCCGTAGTCACGCCGGGCGGTCACCGTGTACGCGGCGGCGGCGGCCGTTACGGCCAGGGCCAGCGGGAGCACCAGTGCCCACCAACGGTCCCCCGTGAACGGGCGGGCCAGCTCCGTCCAGCCCAGCGGGGACAGCCAGGTCAGCCAGGACGGCCCACGGGCACCGGCCGAGTCGCCGACCGCCCGGAGCAGGTAGGCCAGGCCGAGCGAACCGAGCGCGATCCCGCGCGCCGTGCGGGCTCCGGAGGTGAGCTGGGCGGCCAGCGCGGCCACGCAGGCAAAGGCCAGACTGCACGTGGTGATGGCGAGAGCCAGCACGACCGCTCCGGCGGCCGGGAGGCCGACAAAGGTCAGCGCCGCCGCGATCAGCACCGCGAGGACCAGGTCGGCCGCTCCCGCGACCGCCAGGGCCACGGTAAGCGGCGTTCGCCGGCCGACCACGCCGGCCCCGATGAGCTCCAGCCGCCCGCTTTCCTCGTCGGCCCGGGTGTGCCGGACGACCAGCATGATGCTCATGACCGCGGCGAAGATCGCTGCCCAGACACCGTACCGCCATGCCGTCAGTGCCCCGACCGAGGTCCCGTAGAGCCTGCCGTACAGGAACAGCAGGGCGGGGTTGTGGCCGGCGCTCACCAGAAGCTGCACCCGGCCCGCCGGGGAGTAGACCTTCTTGAACGTCCAGGCCGTGCCGGCGACGAGCGCGGTGACCACGTAGATCCAGGCGGGCAGCATGATGCGGTCCCGGCGCAGAGCCAGCCGGGCCAGCACCCCGGTGCCGGCCAGCCCGCTCATCGGGAGGCTCCCGCCACGTCCCGTTCGGCCAGATAATGACGCAGAAACAGTTCCTCCAGCGTCGGCGGCTGGCAGGTCACGGTGCGAATCCCGGCCTCGGTGAGGTGGCGGAGCACGTCGTTGAGGGCCTCGTTGTCGACCTGGCAGCGGACCCGCAGGCCCACGACGTCCAGATCATGCACACCCGGAACCCCGTCCAGGCTGGCCGGCCCAGCCAACTCGGCGTCAACGGCCGTGCGGGTCAGGTGCCGCAGCTCGGCGAGGGTCCCGGTCTCGACGCACCGGCCGTCGCGGATGATGCTCACCCGGTCCGACAGCGCCTCGGCCTCGGCCAGAATGTGACTGGACAGCAGGATCGTCCGGCCGCTGCGGCGCTCGTCCTCCACACAGTCCCGGAACGTGGCCTCCATGATGGGGTCGAGGCCGGAGGTCGGCTCGTCCAGCAGGAGCAGTTCCGCGTCGGACGCCAGCGCGGCCACCAGCGCGACCTTCTGCCGGTTGCCCTTGGAGTAAGCGTGTGCCTTCTTGGCCGGATCGAGGGCGAACCGCTCGCACAGGGCCGCCCGGCGGCCGGGAGCCAGCCCGCCGCGCAGCCGGCCGAGCAGATCGATGATCTCTCCGCCGGAGAGGTTCGGCCAGAGGGTAACGTCGCCGGGCACGTAGGCGAGACGCCGGTGCAGCCGCGTCGCGTCCCGCCAGGGGTCGCCGCCGAGCAGCCGCGCCTCGCCGCCGTCCGCCTTCAGCAAGCCGAGCAGAATCCGGAGCGTGGTCGTCTTGCCAGCGCCATTCGGTCCCAGGAAGGCGTGCACCTCGCCGGTCCGGACGGTGAGGTCCAGGCCGGCGAGGGCGCGGGCTGGACCGAAGCTCTTCTGCAGCCCGTGAACCTCGATCGCGTATGTCATGGCCCACCTGCACATCTACAGAGATTTCATAAATTCATGAATGTTGCTAACAACATAGACTAGGCGGCAATCTTGCGTAGGGGGCTGTATCGCCGCGTCGCGCACATGCGCCGCCCCCGGGAAGGGAGCCGTGAGGGTGCCGGACGAGGCCAGTGTGGCCAGGGCGGGCGGGCCCGCGGAAGAGGCAGTCGCGCACATGCGCCGCCACCAGGAAAGGGAGCAGTAAGGGTGCCGGACGAGGCCAGTGTGGCCAGGGCGGGCGAGCCCGCGGAAGAGGCAAACGGCCCGGATGGGGAGGCCGTGCTGCGCTACATCGAGCGGTTTGCCTCGTTGCTGATCTCGCTCGGGGTACCGCCGATGCCCGCCCGTGTGTTCGCCGCCCTGCTCATCACGGACTCGGGACGGCTGACGGCCGCCGAACTGGCAGGCATTCTGCTCGTCAGCCGCGCCGCCATCTCGGACGGCGTCCGCTACCTGACCCAGCTCGGCCTGGTCGACCGGGAACGTGAGCCTGGGTCACGCCGCGACTACTACCGGATGCCGGACGACGTCTGGGTCAAAATGATCTCGCTACGGGACCAGATCCTGGTGCGGTGGAGCGGCCTGCTCAGGGAGGGCATCGAGCTGATCGGCGCCGGAACGCCGGCCGGAACGCGGCTGGCCGAGCACGCGGCCTACGTCGAGTTCGTCAGCAGGGAACTTCCCGGCGTCCTGCAGCGCTGGGAAGAATGCAAGGCGAGCCTGCCAGCTGGCGGCACCGCGTGATCGGCGCCGATGAGCTTAGCGGATGGGGGCGTCCTGGTCGGGGAGGGTGAACTCGCCGCCCAGGTAGCGGAAGACCGGGTCATTGGGGTCGACCTGCTCGCGCGCCAGCACCTCGTCGGCGTAGACCTCGGCGTCGTCCTCGGGCTCGTACCCGAGCGCGCGCGCCTCGTTCAATGAGACCCAGCCGCCCCGGCTGTTGGCCGACACCCCGAAGATGACCCGGAATCCGGGCCGCGGCGCCGACAGGCAGGCCTCGAACAACCGGCCGGCGTCATCCGGGGACAGCCAGGTGGACAGAGCGCGAGGGGTTTCCGGGCGTTCGAAGCAGGTCAGGATGCGTACGCAGATCGCGTCCAGCCCGTACCGGTGATGGTACATAGACGCGAGCGCCTCGGTGGCCACCTTGGAGACGCCGTAGTAGGTGTCCGGCTCCGGGAAGGCGTAGTCGGGCACCGGGAAGCTAGCGCGGGGCGCGAAGCCGACCGCGTGGTTGGAGGAGGCGTAGATGACCCGGCTCACCCCGGCCCGGCGCGCCGCCTCGAACGCGACGTAGCCACCGTTGATGTTGACCTCGAGGATCGCCCCCCACTCCTCCTCGCCCGAGTACCCGCCCAGGTGGATGACGGCGTCCGCGCCCTGGCAGGCGGCGGTCATCGCCTCCAGGTCGGTGACCGACGCCTGGATCGCCTCCTCGTCGGGCCCCGCGATCACCGGGGCCACGTCCAGCAGGCGCAGGGTGCGGCCGGGCTGGGCCAGCCGGGTCCGGAGCATGGTCCCGATCAGGCCGGCCGCGCCAGTCATCAAGATCGTTGGCACGGTGGCTCCTCGCTGTGTGGGTGGGCCTGGGCCGTACCCAGGGCGCTTGGGGTCAGGGATGGGGTGCCAGCGCGGCCGGGCCCAGGCCGGTGTCAGAACACGACAACGCTGCGCAGCACCTCACCGCGTTCCATCTTGCCGAACGCCTTCTCCACCTCGTCCAGGGCGATCGTCTCGGAGACGAACTTGTCCAGCGGCAGGCGGCCTTCCAGGTGCAGGTCGATGAGCATCGGGAAGTCGCGGGTCGGCAGACAGTCGCCGTACCAGGACGACTTCAGCGCACCGCCGCGGCCGAACACATCCAGCAGCGGCAGCTCCAGCCGCATCTCGGGGGTGGGCACACCGACGAGCACCACCGTCCCGGCCAGGTCACGGGCGTAGAAGGCCTGCCGGTAGGTCTCCGGACGGCCGACCGCGTCGATGACCACGTCGGCACCGAAGCCACCGGTCAGCTCCCGGATACGGTCGACCGGATCGGATGCACGCGAGTTGACCAGGTCGGTCGCCCCGAACTGCCGCGCCCACTCCAGCTTGCGATCGTCGACGTCCACTGCGATGACGCGCACCGCGCCGGCCAGGCTGGCGCCGAGGACGGCGGCGTCGCCCACGCCACCGCAGCCGATCACGGCGACGGAGTCGCCCCGGCTGACCGGCGCGGTGTTCAGCGCGGCCCCCAGGCCGGCCATCACGCCGCAGCCCAGCAGGCCCGCCACCTCGGGCCGGGCGGCCGGATCGACCTTGGTGCACTGCCCCGAGGCAACGAGAGTCTTCTCGGCGAACGCGCCGATGCCCAGGGCCGGCGACAGCGGGGTGCCGTCCTCAAGGGTCATCTTCTGGCGGGCATTGTGGGTATTGAAGCAGTACCAGGGCCGGCCGCGGCGGCAAGCGCGGCACTGCCCGCAGACGGCGCGCCAGTTCACGATCACGAAGTCACCTGGGGCGACGTCGGTCACGTCGTCGCCGACGGCTTCCACCACGCCGGCCGCCTCGTGCCCGAGGAAGTACGGGAAATCATCGCCGATCCCGCCTTCCCGGTAGTGCAGGTCGGTGTGGCACACGCCGCTCGCCTGGACCCGGACCAGAGCCTCACCCGGTCCCGGGTCCGGCACCAGGATCGACGTGACCTCGACCGGGGCACCCTTCTGGCGAGCGATCACGCCCTGCACGCTGTCCGCCATCGGCTCAACCCTTCCCTCGCGCCAGGCCGCCCGGCCGGAACCGGCCGCAGCGCCTTCATCACCCTCCGCACACCGCCGGATGTGTCCTTTGTGGGCTAACTAACTATGCGCCGCTTCCCTAATGTCGGTTTCCCCGCCGACCGGCGCGCCGGGGCGGCCCCTGCGGCCTTTCCATGCGCCGCCCCGGCCAGCGTAATGCCGACGGGCCGAATCGGCGGTCATCGCCGCGTAGAGGACGGCGGTGGCGGGCAGCAGGGGGGCCCGCAGCGGTGACAGCCGGTACAGCCCAAGCATCGGCAGGTAGCTGACCGTCATCGCCGCCCAGCCGGTCAGGCCGGCGGCCACGCACAGCAACGGACCGGTCCCGACGCCGCCCACCGTGATAGCTATCAGGCCCGCGAGGGTGCTGGCCACCGGGAGCGCATAGAGCCACGCGAGACCGGCGAGCGTCCCGGCCAGCAGCCAGGGTGAGTACCGCAGCTGGGTGAAAGCCGACCGCGCGACCATGTTCCACAGGTCGGCCAGGCCCAGGTACGGCCGGACGCTGCGGATCCCGGTGCTGAGCCCGAGCCAGATCCGGCCGCGGGCCGGAGGGCGCTTCAGCAGGCGGCCGAGGGCGACGTCGTCGATGAGCGCGCCGCGGATGGGAGCCAGGCCGCCCGCCTGGCCGAGAGCGCTGCGGCGGACGAGCATGCAGCCGCCCGCGGCCGCGGCCGTCCGGCCACCGGGCCGGTTGACCCAGCGGAACGGGTACAGCTGGGCGAAGAAGTAGACGAACGCCGGGATGATCATCTTCTCCCAGCGGGTCTCGGTGCGGAGCAGGACCATCTGCGACGTCAGATCGCGGCGTCCGGCCTCGGCCGCGGCGACCAGCGCGCTGAGCGTGCCGGGGCCCCAGGCGATGTCGGCGTCGGTGAACAGCACGTAACCTGCGTCGTCCGCAGACTTGGGAGACTCCGGCCGCACGGGGCCGGAGTCTCCGGAGTCTCCCGAGTCTCTCGCCGCACGGGCCGCATCCAGGCCCTGCGCCATG
The DNA here is from genome assembly GCA_050014855.1 of Streptosporangiaceae bacterium. Lineage (GTDB taxonomy): Bacteria > Actinomycetota > Actinomycetes > Streptosporangiales > Streptosporangiaceae > Bog-532. Next base: position 5,878 of record JBEKCN010000121.1, read on the forward strand.
GCCCAGGGCTTGCCGGCCCAGCCGGGCGGCGGAGGTGCACCGGGCAGGACACGGAGTCTCCGGAGTCTCCGGAGAGCCGGCGCAGCCGCGGCCCCGATGGCGGCCGCGACCTCGCCGGTGCCGTCGGAGCTGCCGTCGTCGACGAGGGTGACCGAGAACGGGCCGGGATAGTCCTGGCCCAGCAGGGCGGGGAGCGTGACTGGCAGGATGGCCGCCTCGTCCCGGGCCGGGATCACGGCGACGACTTCGGGCCAGACGGCCGGCCCGGAGTCTCCGGAGACTCCGGGTTCCGGCGGAGGCAGCTGCTGATCGGTCCGCCAGAAGCCGCCGTGACCCAGCAGCAGGACGAGCCAGGCGACGGCAGCCAGCGCGGCCGCGATACCAAGAGCAAGCCCAGAGAAAGCAAGCCCAGAGAAAGCATGCACAGGGGAAGCCTGGCACAGCGGGGCGCCCGGGACGGCAGCCGCGGGGCCCGGAGTCTCCGGAGCCGGGCTACGTGCGCCAGGCGAGGATGGCGCCGTCGTGGTACGTGGGGCGGCCGAGCAGGCCGAGCAGATACTCTCCCAGGCCCGAGCGGGTGCTGGTGACCGCGACGATGGCGGCCGGGTCCCAGCGCGCCAGCTGCGCCTCCATCTGGGCGCGCGGCGGCATCTCAAGGAACGCCCCGCCTTCCCAGAGAACGTTGAGGTACAGCGCGGACGGCGACATGACGCCGCCGTCGATGTAGGCGTGCCCGCCGGGGCCGGGGCCGGTGAAGTACCCGCCGATCAGGTCGATGGGCACGGCGCTATCGGCCTGCCAGCGCATCGGCTCGGTGAACGTGTCCGTCGGCATGGGCACGATCAGCACCCGCGCGCCCGCCGGCAGGTGCAGGGCGGCGAACGTGGCCGACCAGCCGGCCGGCACGGGAGCGGCGGCCGCGTCCGGGAGCGGGCGCGGCAGCAGCGGCAGGACCGCGAGGATGGCTACGGCGGTGACGACTCCGGGCGCCCAGCGCCGTGCGGCGACCCGCGGCGAACGGCGCGCCAGGTCCAGGCCGAACGCCAGCAGCGCCGCCGCGGCGCCATCCGCGATGATCGAGAACCGGGTCGGCAGCGCCGCGTCCAGCAGCGGCAGCGAGCCCAGCCAGTGCCAGGGCAGCGGGATGTCGTGGTGGTCGTTGCCGCCGATCATGAGGGTGCCGCCCAGGGAGAAGACCTCGAGCACCGCGAACGTCACCGCGATGACCCGCACCGCGAGGTTCCGCCAGAAGCACACCGCCGTGGCCGCCAGCACGATGAGCAGCGGCCAGCCGAGGTAGGCCAGGTACTCCGGCACTCCGCCCTGGTAGCTCGCTGCCGCCTTGGCGCTGGAGGCGGTGTGGAAGAACAGGAACTTCGAGGGCGTCACGAAGCCGTCGACGTCGTTCTTGAAGAAGTCGGGCGTGAACGCGCTGCCGTGCTGGTGCAGTGGCCCGAAGAACTGAACCCACACCGGGTAGGCGCAGGCCACAAGCAGCACGGCGACCGCGACCGCGAGTCCGGCGGCCAGCCGCAGAGCCCGGTCCCGTGCCTCGCGGGGGCGGCTCAGCGCCCACACGAGCGCCATGATGAGGCCGGCCAGGAAGCTGTCCAGCAGCACTTCCTCGGCGGTGAGCAGCTGCGCCGTGATGAGCAGGCCCAGCCACAGGCCGCCACGCAGCGGGCGGGCCCGCCCGGCACCGATCCGCAGGGCGGCGTCGAGGATCAGCGGCGGCAGGACCGCGAACTGGAAGTCGTAATGGCCGACGGCCGACTGCAGCAGCGCGGGCGAGAACCCGTAGACGGTACCCGCGATCGCCGC
>JBEKCN010000122.1:0-7665 GCA_050014855.1 Streptosporangiaceae bacterium
GAGGCTGCGGTCCGGGACTTCCGGACGGGCGAGCGAGGCCGCAAGGCCGAAGCGACGATCCAGGAGGCCGAGGCGGCCGCGCGGGCCGCCTACCTGCGGCTGCGCCGCTCCATGGGCGACCGCGACCGGTAACCGTCACCCTTACGCGTTCCTGGCGCAGACCTCGACATTAATTCGGACGAATCGTTACTCTAAGTGATCGACTGAACGCACATTCTTTCGCTGCGCATGTGGATTTCCGCACGGCCGGAGACGGTGCATTACTTTTGATCCGCATCGAGGGGCTGTGCCGTGGCCAGCAAATATATGCCGGTTGATGCGGTAAGATGTCACTGTTGTGTTACTTGCGGTGATTTGCCCCTTGACCAGCCGAAAATGTGAGCGATAACATCATCAAAAATCACCAGTAGCACAGACCTGCCCGTCGCCAGGCGCCCCGGTGATCCAGGGCGCCGGCCCGGGCCGTTCCGCTGTGCTGCCGGTGGCCAAGGGAGGCACGAGGTGGCGTCGTCACCGCGGAACCGGGGCAAGCCCGGTCAGGGCGGGCAGGCACGGGCCAAGGTGGGCGCGGCCGGTCGCCGCACCGCCACCTTGAGCCGTCCGCCGGTGATGGCCGACGTCGCCCGGCTGGCCGGGGTCTCCCACCAGACGGTGTCCCGCGTCCTCAATGACCATCCGAATGTCCGGCCGCACACCCGCGAGAAGGTCCTCGAGGCCATCCGGCAGCTAGCCTACCGGCCGAATGCCGCGGCCCGGGCGCTGGTGACCCGCCGGACCCACACCCTCGGCGTGATCGGCGTCGACTCGCCGCTGTACGGGCCGGCCATGATGCTGAACGGGATCGAGCGCGCGGCCCAGCACGGCTATTTCGTCCTCATCGCGAGCCTGCCTGCCCTGGACCGGCGCTCGATGCTGGACACCGTGGACCGGTTCCTCGGCCACGCGGTCGAGGGCGTCATCGTCATCGCGCCACAGACCTCGGCGGTCGCCGCGCTCAGCCACGTTCCCGCCGATCTGCCGCTGGTTGCGGTCGGCTGCAGAACTCGCGCGCCGCTGACGTCGATCGCGGTGGACAACGCCGGCGGCGCGGCCCAGGCCACCCGCTACCTGCTCGGCCTGGGCCATGTGACCGTCTACCACGTGGCCGGGCCCAGTAGCTGGCTGGACGCCCGGGAACGCCTGGCCGGCTGGCGGGCGGCACTGGCCGAGGCTGGTGCCCAGGAACCGGAGGTCATCTCCGGCGACTGGTCGGCGCGCTCCGGCTACGAGATCGGCCAGCGGCTGGGCGCGATGAGCGGGGTCACCGCCGTCTTCTGCGCCAACGACAACATGGCCCTCGGCCTGGTGCGGGCCATGACCGAACGTGGCCGCCGCGTCCCGGAGGAGGTCAGCGTGGTCGGGTTCGATGACGTGCCGGACGCCGGGTACTTCCTGCCCCCGCTCACCACGGTGCGGCAGGACTTCGGCGAACTCGGCCGCCGCGCGCTGAGCGCACTGGTGCAGCGGATTTCCAGCGGGCCCGGCGCCGGCAGTCACCTGGCGGTACCTGCGGAACTTGTGACCCGCGCGAGCACCGCGCCACGCTGAGCGGGACGATGATAGCAAGTCCGGGGCATTAGAAGCCGGGAAGCGGGAAGCCGAAGGACAGGAGCATGACATGGGAGGCGGACATGGTTGTTAGCGCTAACAACGACCGGTATGTCGTTGGCGTCGATTACGGCACTCTGTCCGGCCGTGCGCTCGTGGTCCGGGTCAGCGACGGGACGGAAGCCGGGACCGCGGTACACGAGTACCGGCACGGGGTGATGGACCGCGAGCTCGCCGCCACCGGCGAGCGGCTGCCGCCGGACTGGGCCCTGCAGGACCCGGCCGACTACCTGGCCGTGCTCCGCACCGCGGTACCCGCGGCCGTCCAGTGCGCCGGTATCGATCCAGCCGCGGTGATCGGCGTCGCCACCGACTTCACCGCCTGCACGGTCTTGCCGGCCACGGCCGACGGGACGCCGCTGTGCATGCTCCCGGGCCTGGAGGGGCGCCCGCACGCCTACCCCAAGCTGTGGAAGCACCACGCAGCCCAGCCGCACGCGGACCGGATCAATGCGCTGGCCCACGAGCGGAAGGAACCCTGGATCGCCCGGTACGGCGGGAAGGTCTCCTCGGAGTGGCAGTACGCCAAGGCCCTGCAGCTGCTGGAAGAGGATCCTGAGCTGTACGTGCGGGCCGACCGGTGGATCGAGGCCGCCGACTGGATCATCTGGCAGCTCACCGGCGCCGAGACCCGCAACGCGTGCACCGCCGGTTACAAAGGCATCTGGCAGGACGGGCACTACCCGTCGCGCGACTTCCTGGCCGCGCTCGACCCGGACTTCGCCGACTTCGCCGCCGACAAGCTCGACCACCCAGTCTCCGCCCTCGGCACCCAGGCGGGCACGCTGACCGCCGAGGCCGCTGAGTGGACCGGGCTGCCCGAAGGCATCGCGGTCGCCGTGGGGAACGTCGACGCGCACGTCACCGCGCCCGCGGCCCGGGCGGTCGAGCCGGGCCAGATGGTCGTCATCATGGGCACTTCCACCTGTCACGTGATGAACAGCGCCGACCTGGCCGAGATCCCGGGCATGTGCGGCGCGGTCGACGGCGGCATCATCGCCGGCAGGTGGGGATACGAGGCCGGCCAGAGCAGCGTCGGCGACATCTTCGCCTGGTTCACGACCAACGCCGTGCCCGGCTCCTACCGTGAGGAAGCGGCGAACCGCGGCATCTCGGTGCACGACCTGCTTACCGAGGAGGCGGCCGCGCAGCCGGCCGGGGCGCACGGGCTGGTGGCCCTGGACTGGTTCGGCGGCAACCGGTCGGTGCTCGTCGATCACCACCTGTCCGGGGTGATCGCCGGGCTCACGCTGGCCACCCGGCCGGGCGAGATCTACCGGGCACTGCTCGAATCGACCGCGTTCGGCACCCGGGTCATCATCGAGGCGTTCGAGTCAGCGCGCCTGGCGGTGACCGAGCTGATCGTGGCCGGCGGACTGGTCAAGAACGACCTGCTCATGCAGATATACGCGGACGTCATGCGGCGGCCGCTGAGCGTCCTCGGCTCCGACCAGGGGCCCGCACTGGGCTCGGCCATCCACGCGGCGGTCGCGGCCGGCGCGTACCCGGACGTCCCGGCCGCCGCGCAGGCCATGGGCAAGGTCAAGCGCGATGTCTACCACCCGGACCCGGCGAGCGCCGACATCTACGACGAGCTGTACGCCGAGTACGTAACGCTGCACGACTACTTCGGCCGCGGCGGCAACGAGGTCATGCACCGGCTGCGCGCGCTGCGCGACCGGGTGCTCGGCGCCCACGCCGGCGACGACCCCGATGACGGCGACACCACGTCCGCGGCGCTCGACGACGTAACGGGAGCTTCCTGATGAGCGCCAACGGCCTGACGAGCACCGAGATGGTGGCCGAGCTCCGCGAGATCGTGTCCGACCTGCACGCCGAGCTGCCGCGCAACGGGCTGGTCGCGTGGACGTCGGGGAACGTGTCGGCCCGGGTACCGGGCGCCGACCTGATGGTCATCAAGCCGAGCGGCATCGGCTACGACGACCTGACCCCGGAATCGATGGTCGTGTGCGACCTGGACGGCAACCCGGTCAGCGACGGCTACACGCCCTCCAGCGATACCGCTACGCACGCCTACATCTACCGTCACATGCCCGAGGTCGGCGGCGTCGTGCACACCCACTCGACCTACGCGACCGCGTGGGCCGCGCTGGGCGAGCCGATCCCCTGTGTGATCACGGCCATGGCGGACGAGTTCGGCGGGGAGATCCCGGTCGGGCCGTTCGCGCTGATCGGCAGCGACGAGATCGGCCGCGGTGTGGTGGCCACCCTGTCCGGGCACCGCTCCCCCGCTGTGCTGATGCGCAGCCACGGCGTCTTCACGATCGGGCCGGCCGTCCGGGACGCGGTCAAGGCCGCGATCATGTGCGAGGACGTGGCGCGCACGGTGCACGCCGCGCGGCTGCTGGGCCATCCCGAGCCGCTGCCGCGGGATCAGGTGGACGCGCTGCACAAGCGCTACAAGGAGCACTACGGCCAGCACTGAAACTCACACCCGCGACGGGCCCTGAGCCGCCCATTCGAGAAGGAGACAGCCATGGCTGACCGAAAGCCGCGCATTGGCATCCTCGGCATCATGCAGGACCTGTACGACGACATGATCCCGGGCATCGCCCACCGGCAGGAGGGATACGCCGCGCAGATCGCCAGCCAGCTGTCTGACGTCGGCGAATTCATCCCCAGCAAGGCGATCAAGTACCGCGAGGACGCCGAGCGCGCGATGCGTGAGTTCGAGGACTCCGGCCTGGACGGGGTCATGGTCGTGATGCTCACCTACGGCCCGGCCATGCGGGTGGCCCGGCTGCTCAGCGAGTCGCGGCTGCCGGTCCTGCTGGCCAACATCCAGCCTGAGCCGTCGGTCACGCCCGAGTGGGACATGGCCGACATGACCTACAACCAGGGCGTCCACGGCGCGCAGGACACGGCGAACGCCATGGTCCGGGCGGGCAAGCGCTTCCGGGTGGTGACCGACGACTGGAAGAGCGACAGCTTCCGGACCGACGTGGGCCGGTGGGCGCGCGCCGCAGCGGCCGTCACCGCGTGGAAGTCGCTGCGGACCGCGATCTTCGGCTACGCGATGAACGACATGGGGGACATCAGGGTGGACGAGAGCGCCCTGATCAGGACGCTGGGCCCGGAGATCATCGCGGTCGCGCCCGGCGACCTGTACCGCGGCATGGAGCAGGTCAGCGGCGACGCGATCGCCGACCTGATCTCGTCCGAGGACAAGAGCTTCGAGATCGACCCGCGGCTGTCGCGGGAGGAACGCGAGGACCACGCCCGGATGCAGGTGGCGCTGGAGCAGATCTTGACCGAACGCGGGTTCGGCGCTTACACCGCGCACTTCGACGCCATCGGCGAGGACGGCCGCTTCCGCCGGCTGCCGCTGGCGGCGGCGTCCAGCCTGATGGCCAAGGGCTTCGGCTACGCCGCTGAGGGCGATGTCCTCGCCGCGTGCCTGGTCTACGCCGGGCACATCCTGATCGGGGACGCGCACTTCACCGAGATGTACGCGATGGACTTCCCGTCGGACTCGATCCTGCAGAGCCACATGGGCGAGGGCAACTGGAAGGTCGCCCGCGCCGACCGCCCGGTGAAGCTGATCAAGCGGGCGCTCGGGATCGGCCGGCTGGCCGATCCGCCCACGTTCCTGTTCCAGCTCCAGCCGGGGCCGGCCACGCTCGCCACCTTGGTCTCGCTGGAAGGTGAGCGGTTCCGGCTGGTCTGCGCCGAAGGCGAGAACCTCGACAGCCAGGAGCTGCCCGCCCTGGAGATGCCGTACGGGCAGTTCCGGCCGGCGTCCGGCCTGAAGACGTGCCTGAACGGATGGCTGCGGGCCGGCGGCCCGCACCACGAGGTGATGAACCTGGGCCACCACGCGGCGGACTGGCGGGACTTCTGCGACATCGCCGGCATCGAGTTCGTCCAGGTCTGACACCCGGGGGCCGCGTTCTCCGTTATGCGGAGCGTTTTCAGCGCTATTGACTGAAAACGCTCCCGGCGACTCTTGGTGCTGTCCCAGGCAGGGATACCGGATCACCGGGCGGAGAATGCCCAGGTCTGAGCCGGGTAGAGAGTCAGAGCCGGGTGCAGAGTCTGAGCCGGGTACAGACTTGAGCCGGGTACAGAAGACGAAATCGCTCGAAGGAGAGCACATGGCCGAATCCAGCGACGCCGCCCAGCTCCGGCGCGCTCACCGGACCGAGCTCAGCCCGTTGCGCTTCCTGGAGCGCAGCGTGCTGGTGTATCCCGACAAGGTGGCCGTGGTGCAAGAGGACCGCCGCTACACCTACCGGGAGTTCGGGGAGCGCGTGAACCGGCTCGCCTCGGCGTTGCGGGCCGCGGGACTGCGGAAGGGCGATCGAGTAGCGTTCATCTGCCCCAACATTCCAGCGCTCCTGGAAGCCCACTACGGGGTGCCTGCGGCCGGGGGCGTGCTGGTGGCGCTGAATTACCGGCTGAACGCTAAGGACATCGGCTTCATCCTGGAGCACTCGGGCGCCCGGTTCCTGTTCGTCGACCGTGAGTTCGAGCATCTTGCCGAAGGCGCGCGCGTCGAGCGTGCCGTACGCATCGACGACACGGGCGCCGCTGACGATCCCTACGAGGCATTCCTCGCCGAAGGCACGGCGGAGCCTGTGACGAGCGAGCTCGGCGACGAGGACGAGCCGATCTCCATCAACTACACCTCAGGCACAACCGGGACGCCCAAGGGGGCCGTCTATCACTACCGCGGCGCGTATCTCAACGCGCTGGGTGAGGTGATCGAGACCCGCCTGACTCCCGAGAGCGTGTACTTGTGGACCCTGCCCATGTTCCACTGCAATGGCTGGTGCTTCACCTGGGCGGTCACTGCGGTCGGCGGCCGCCACGTTTGCCTGCGCAAGGTGGAGCCCGGGCGGGTCTGGGAGCTGATCGACAGCGAAGGCGTGACGCATTACAACGGCGCCCCTACGGTCCAGGCGTCGATCCTTGACCACGAGAACGCCCACAAACTGGACCACGAGATCATCACCACGGTCTCGGGCTCGCCGCCGACCCCTCAGCTATTCGCCCGGCTGACCGACGCGGGGCTGCGGCCCATCCATGTCTACGGGGCCACCGAACTGTTCGGCCCCTACATGATCTGCGAGCGCCAGGAGGGCTGGGCGGAACTCCCGGTCGAGGAGCAGGCGCGGCTGCTGGGACGCCAGGGCGTGAATTACGTGATCGCTGATCCGGTGCGGGTCGTCGACGGCCAGGGCCGCGAGGTACCGGCGGACGGCGAGTCACTCGGTGAAGTCCTGATGCGCGGCAACAACGTGATGACCGGCTATTTCGAAGATCCCGAGCAGACCAGGGAGACGCTCGCGGACGGCTGGTACCACTCCGGCGATCTCGCCGTCCGCCATCCCGACGGGTACATCGAACTGCGTGACCGCAAGAAGGACATCATCGTCTCCGGCGGCGAGAACATCTCCACCATCGAGGTTGAGACGGCGATCGGCAGGCACCCGGCCGTGGCCGCCGTGGCGGTCGTGTCCACGCCCGACGACAAATGGGGCGAGCGGCCCAAGGCCTTCGTCGAGCTCAAAGACGGCGAGGACGCCTCCGCCGAAGACATCCTTGCCTTCGCCAAGGAAAATCTCTCCGGCTACATGCGGCCGGTCGCGGTCGAGATCACCGAACTGCACAAGACAGCCACCGGCAAGATCCAGAAGACGGAACTCCGCACCAAAGAATGGGCCGGCCACGACCGCAAAATCGGCTAACCCCGGGCCCCTCGCTGGCCGCGATGCGCTGGAACGGCCTGGTGATGGAGGCCGACCCCGGCTGTGTTGGAGGCTCGGTGATGGCGCCACTACCCCGGCTGGAGGCTCGGTGATGGCACCATCACCCAGGTAAATACGTTTGGAGGGACCGCCACCGCTGGGATGGGGGTGACCGGCGGGACGCACGGGGCGGACGCGCACGGGGCCGGGCCCGCGGGCGGAGGAAGGCGCACCGCACGCAGGCCCGGCCGGATGCCACCACCGCACCCTTCCCCGGCCGCGCAAGCAGCCAAAGGCAAAGGATCGT
>JBEKCN010000123.1:0-7627 GCA_050014855.1 Streptosporangiaceae bacterium
GCTGGGGAACGGGCTGGCCAACCTGCACAACGCGCGGCGGGCGGGCTCGCCGCTGGTGCTCGTGGTGGGCGACCACGCCACCTGGCACAAGCGGTTCGACGCGCCGCTGGAATCCGACATCGACGCGCTGGCTGGGTCGGTCTCCAGGTGGACGCGGCGCTCGCTGCGTAGTAGGGACGTGGCCGCGGACGCGGCTGAGGCGGTGGCGGCGGCGTCGGCGGGACAGATCGTCACGCTGATCCTGCCCGCGGACGTGTCCTGGACAGACGGCGCGCAGCCCGCCCCGGCGATACCGGCCCGGCCGCCGTCGCTGGTGCCCGGCGAGGTGCTGGGCGACGCGGCCAAGGCGCTGCGCCGCGGCGAGCCGGCCCTGATCCTGCTGGGCGGGACCGCGGTGCGGCGGCCAGGGCTGGAGGCCGCCAGCCGGATCGCCGCTGCCACCGGGGCGCGGCTGCTGGCCGAGACGTTCCCGGCCCGGATGGAACGCGGCGCCGGGCTCCCGGCCGTCGCCCGGCTGGCCTACCTGGCCGAGATGGCCGTACCGCAGCTGGCCGGGACCCGGCACCTGATCCTGGCCGGCGCCAGGGCCCCGGTATCGTTCTTCGCCTACCCGGGCCGGCCCAGCTCGCTGGTGCCGGACGACTGCCAGGTGCACGTCCTCGCGGCCGGCGGCGATGACGCGCCCGGCGCGCTGACCACCCTCGCCGACCTGGTCGCGGCGGATGCCGCGCCCACCGGGGCGCCGGCCCAGCGGCCGGCCATCCCGGATGGGGGCCTCACCGCGGAGAGCGCGTCGGCGGTCATCGGCGCGCTGCTGCCGGAGGGGGCGATCGTCAGCGACGAGTCGAACACTTCCGGCATCGGGCTGGGGCCCGCCACCGGCGGGGCACCGCCGCACGACTGGCTCACCCTCACCGGCGGGGCCATCGGGCAGGGCCTGCCGCTGGCCGCCGGGGCCGCCATCGCCTGCCCGGATCGGCCGGTCATTGCGCTGGAGTCCGATGGCAGCGCCATGTACACCATCTCCGCGCTGTGGACGCACGCCCGGGAAGGGCTCGACGTCACCACCGTCATCTTCAGCAACCGGTCGTACGCCATCCTGGCCATGGAACTGGAGCGGGTGGGAGCGGCCGGCCCGGCCGGGGAGGCCGCGCGGAGCCTGCTGGACCTGTCCCGACCCACGCTGGACTTCACCGCCCTGGCCGCCGGGATGGGCGTGCCCGCGACCCGGGCCCGGACTGCCGCCGAATTGGCCGCCCAGTTCGAGCAGGCCCTGGCCGAGCCGGGCCCGCACCTGATCGAGGCCATCCTGCCCTGAGCGGCCATCCCAGGCTGGGGCCGGGCCGGGAAGCAGGGCCGGGCCGGGAAGCAAGGGCCGGGCCGAGGGACCGGGCCGGGCGGGGGAGCCCGGCCGGGCCGGGGCAGGATGGGATGCATGGATGTGGAGTGGTTCCTGGGGGTGGCGAGCGAACTGCTCGCGGTGCCGTCGACCACGGACCGGCCCGCAGAGCTGGAACGGGCGCTCGGCTTCGTACTCGGCTTCGTCGGGACCGACGGTTTCACCGTCGAGCGTTTCGTCTCCGGCGGCAAACCGAGTGCGCTGGTATACCGCAGTGAGCAGGCCAAAGGGGCTGAACGGCCCCAGTTCCGGATCATCCTGAACGCCCACCTGGATGTCGTGCCCGCGCCGGCGGGCCAGTTCAAGGCGCGCCGGGATGGGACGAGGCTGTACGCGCGGGGCGCCCAGGACATGAAGATCTCTGCGCTGGCGGAGGCGCTGGCGTTCCGGGAACTGGCCGCCACCGTACCGTACCCGCTCGCCCTCCAGCTCGTCACCGACGAGGAGACCGGCGGGCGGGACGGGACCCGGCACCAGATCAACCGCGGCGTGCGCGGCGAGTTCGTGATCATCGGCGAGACCAGTGGCCTGCGCATCGTCACTGAGACGAAGGGCATGCTGGGCGTCACCCTGGAAGCCACCGGACGCGGCGCGCACAGCGCCTACCCGTGGCTCGGCGACAACGCCCTGGTCGCGCTGAACCAGAGCGTGAGCAACATCCTGGTCCGGTACCCTCCCCCGGCCGAAGAGGAGTGGCGGACCACGGTCAACCTGGCCCGGGTGCACACCCCGAACCAGGCCCGCAACCAGATTCCGGCCGAAGCGAATGCCTGGCTGGACATCCGGTTCCCGCCCGAGGACACCGACCTGGCCGGGCACAGCGCCGGGGAGATCGCCGCCTACCTCCAGACGTTCTGCGCGCCGGGGGTGACGGCCGTGGTCGGCCACGTGGACGCGCCGCAGTACGCCGACGGCGGCCGCCCGGAGATCGCGCAGCTGGCCGAGGCGACGCGCGCCCAGGGCTACCGGCCGGACTTCCTGCGCAAGCACGGCACCGGCGACGGGCGCTTCTACGGGGCAGCCGGGATCACCGCGGTGGCGTTCGGCGTCGGCGGGCACGGCCAGCACGGGGCCGACGAATACGCGGAGATCCCGACGATCGCGCCGTACTACCAGGCGCTCAGCCAGTTTCTCCGGGATCCCGGGCCTGCACCGAACGTAAGCGGGTTGTTACGAGCTACGCGGCTCAGAGCTGGACCAGACAGGTTAGCCGCCCTAAGGAATTTCCTTGGCGGGCCCAGGTGTTGTGGTGAGGTTGGGCCCGATGGCCGTCTATGGCCGTCTATGGTCACCGGGTCGCATGAACAAGACGGTGGCCGGGGCGGAAGGAGGAGCGGATGACGCCGACGGGCACGCTGACGGGCGCCATGCCCGCGACCCCGGATCCGGACGCCGTGTACGGCGCCTTCGCGGCCTGGGCCAAGGACCAGGGGCTGAGCCTCTACTCCCACCAGGAAGAGGCGCTGATCGAGATCGTGTCGGGATCGAACGTGATCCTGTCCACCCCGACCGGGTCCGGCAAGAGCCTGGTCGCGGCGGGCGCGCACTTCGCGGCCCTGGCGGCTGGGCAGCGCACCTTCTACACCGCCCCCATCAAGGCACTGGTCTCGGAGAAGTTCTTCGCGCTGTGCGACACCTTCGGGCCGGCCAATGTCGGCATGATGACCGGCGACGCCAGCGTCAACCCGTCGGCCCCGATCATCTGCTGCACCGCGGAGATCCTGGCCAACATCGCGCTGCGGCACGGGGCGGACGCGGACGTCGGCCAGGTCGTGATGGACGAGTTCCACTTCTACGCCGACCCGGACCGTGGCTGGGCCTGGCAGGTGCCGCTGATCGAGCTGCCGCGCGCACAGTTCCTGCTGATGTCGGCGACGCTGGGCGATGTCAGCTTCTTCGAGAAGGACCTGACCCGCCGCACCGGCCGCACGACCGCCGTGGTCCGCTCCGACGCCCGGCCGGTCCCGCTGAACTTCCGCTACGTTCTGACCCCGCTGCACGAGACGCTCCGGGAACTGCTGGAGACCCACGAGGCCCCGGTCTACGTAGTGCACTTCACCCAGGCCGCCGCGCTGGAGCAGGCCCAGGCGCTGATGAGCATCAACGTCTGCAGCCGGGCGGAGAAGGACGCCATCGCCGAGACGATCGGCCACTTCCGGTTCACGGCCGGCTTCGGCAAGACGCTGTCCCGGCTGGTGCGGCACGGAATCGGGGTGCACCACGCGGGCATGCTGCCCAAGTACCGGCGGCTGGTCGAGACGCTGGCCCAGGCCGGGCAGCTCAAGGTCATCTGCGGCACCGACACGCTGGGGGTGGGGATCAACGTGCCCATCCGCACGGTGCTGTTCACCGCGCTGTCCAAGTACGACGGGACCAGGACCCGGCTGCTGCAGGCGCGGGAGTTTCACCAGATCGCCGGCCGCGCCGGGCGGGCCGGATACGACACGGTGGGGACCGTCGTGGTCCAGGCGCCCGAGCACGTCGTCGAGAACGAGGCGGCGCTGAAGAAGGCGGGCGACGACCCGAAGAAGCGGCGCAAGGTGGTCCGCAAGAAGCCGCCCGAGGGCTTCGTGTCCTGGGGCCAGCCCACCTTCGAACGGCTGGTCGCGGCCGAGCCGGAGCCGCTGAAGTCCCGGTTCGAGGTCAGCCACGCGATGCTGCTGAACGTGATGAGCCGGCCGGGCGACGCGTTCACCGCCATGCGGCACCTGCTGACCGACAGCCACGAGGACCGCCCGGCGCAGCGGGCGCACATCCACCGGGCGATCCAGATCTACCGGGCGCTGCTGGCCGGCGGGGTCGTCGAGCGGCTGGACGAGCCGGACGAGCTGGGCCGCCGGGTGCGGCTCACCGTGGACCTGCAGTTCGACTTCGCGCTCAACCAGCCACTGTCACCGTTCGCGCTGGCGGCACTGGAGTTGCTGGACCGCGAGTCGCCGTCCTACCCGCTGGACGTCCTCTCGGTCATCGAGTCCACCCTGGACAACCCGCGGCAGGTGCTGTCCGCCCAGCAGTTCCGCGCCCGCGGCGAGGCCGTCGCGCAGATGAAGGCCGACGGCATCGACTACGACACCCGCATGGACCTGCTGGACTCGGTGACGTACCCGAAGCCGCTGGAGGAGCTGCTGGCGGCCGCGTTCGACATCTACCGGCGCGGTCACCCGTGGGTCGCCGACCATGAGCTGGCTCCCAAGTCGGTGGTCCGCGACATGTTCGAGCGGTCGATGACGTTCACCGAGTACATCGGGTACTACGGGCTGTCCCGTTCGGAGGGTCTGGTGCTGCGGTACCTGGCCGACGCGTACAAGGCGCTGCGGCAGACCGTGCCGGAGGACGGCAAGACCGAGGAGCTCATCGACCTGATCGAGTGGCTCGGCGAACTGGTCCGGCAGGTCGACTCGAGCCTCATCGACGAGTGGGAGCGGCTGCGCAACCCAGACGCCGGAGACGGCGAGACTGCCGTGGAAACGGCCGCGCGGCCCCCGTCGGTGACCGCGAACATCCGGGCGTTCCGGGTCCTGGTCCGTAACGCCCTGTTCCGCCGGGTGACGCTGGCCGCGCTCGGCCGGGACACCGAGCTCGGCGAGCTGGACGCGGAGGCGGGCTGGGACGCCGACGCGTGGGGCGACGTGCTGGATGACTACTTCGCCGAGCACGACGAGATCGGCACCGGCCCGGACGCCCGCGGGCCCGGGCTGCTCATCATCGACGAGGGCCGCGAGCGCTGGACCGTCCGGCAGATCTTCGCCGATCCGGCCGGGGATCACGACTGGGGCATCAGTGCGGAGATCGACCTGGCGGCCTCGGACGATGCGGGAGCGGCCGTCGTGCGGGTCACCGACGTCGGCCAGCTCGGCGCGGCCCGCTGACCGTCCGGGCACAGAAAAACCCGGCCGCCCGCTTGACCGGGGCCACCGTGGCCGTCCTGCACCATCACCGGCCACTTAGGGCTGACCAGCTCGGCGCGGCCCGCCGGCCGCATCCGGCCCCGGGTACCTCTCATGCCGTATTCGCCGGTGAGGCACCCGGAACCTTGCATACCCTCTCTGGGTGGGCAGTCTCAGCGGGCAACGGGTTCGATCTTGCCGGTTCGCCGGTCTGGCCGGGGCCGTGATTCTGCTCGGTGCGCTGGCCAGCGCCTGCAGTTCGGGGCCCGTGCCGCAGACGACGGCGTCGGCCTACCTCGCCGCCTGGAGCAAGCAGGACTGGGCCGGGATGCGCCAGCTGGCTGACAGCCCGCCCGCCGACTTCGTAGCGGTCAACTCCGCGGCGTTCACGGACCTGCAGGTCGCCCAGGCCAGCTTCACCGCAGGCACCATGAAGACGACCGGCTCCACCGCCCAGGAGACGGTGACCGAACGGCTGGCGCTCAAGGGCCTCGGCACCGTCACCCTCCGGCCTACCCTGCACCTGGTCCAGCGCTCGGGGCACTGGCTGGTGGCCTGGGCCCCGGCGACGATCGCGCCGTCGCTCCGGGCTGGCGACCGGCTCGCGCTGAGCACGACATGGCCGGCCCGCGCGGCGATCACCGGGGCCGGCGGCGCGCCGCTGACCAACCAGGCGCAGCAGGTGACGGTCGGGGTCGAGGGCAGCCGGATCAAGGACGCCAGCTCGCTCACCTCAGCATTGGTCGCCGCAGGGGCGAGCATGCAGCAGGCCACCAGCGCGATCACCGCCGCGAAGGCGCACCCGACCTTCTTCGAGCCGGTCTTCACCGTTTCCCAGGCGCGGTACGACCAGCTCAAGCCGACGATCTACCCGCTGGCCGGCACCGTGTTCGAGGCGTCCACGGCGGCCCGGGCCATCACGCCGGGGCTGACCGACGGGCTAGTCGGCAGGCTCGGGCCGATCACCGCGCAGCAGCTGAGCTCGCTCGGGGCCGCCTACAACGTGCAGAGCGTCGTCGGCCAGACCGGGCTGGAAGCGGCCGACGAGCGTCAGCTGGCCGGCACGCCGACCACGACCGTCTCGGTGGTCACGGCCAGCGGTACCAACGTGGCCACGCTCGCCACCCTGCCCGGGCACGCCGGCACTCCGGTCGCGACCACGATCGACCCGGCCGTGCAGCGCGCCGCGGAGGCGGCCCTGTCCGATGAGACGAAGAAGGCCGCGCTCGTCGCCGTCAACGCGCAGACCGGTGCGATCCTGGCCGCCGCCAACGCCAACTCCGGCGACTTCGACCAGGCCCTGGACGGCGCCTATCCCCCGGGGTCGACGTTCAAGGTGATCACCTCGACCGCGCTCATCGACAAGGGGCTGTCCCCCTCGTCGGCGGCCAGCTGCCCCAGCACGGCCACGGTCGACGGCGAGGTGTTCCACAACGCCGAAGGCGAGGGCCAGGTCAGCGACCTGCTGCACGCCTTCGCCGAGTCGTGCAACACCGCCTTTATCGGGCTAGCCACCAAGAACCTCACGCCCTCGGACTTCCCGTCCACATCGGCGATGTACCGGCTCGGCCAGGCCCCGCAGATGGGCCTGTCGGCGTTCGCCGGCTCGGTGCCCACGCCGACGGACGAGGCCGACCTGGCCGCCACGTCAATCGGCCAGGGCCGGGTGCTGGTCTCGCCGCTGAACATGGCCATGGTCGCCGCCGCGACCGACACCGGCACCGTGCACGCCCCGCTCCTGGTCACCGGGGCCCCGGACGGCACCGCGGCGACCAAGCAGCTGCCGGCCAACGTCGTTACCGACCTGCACGAGATGATGGCGCAGGTCGTAGCGACCGGCACCGGGGCGGGCCAGGGCCTGCCCTCCGGGACTTACGCTAAGACGGGAACCGCCGAGTACGGGACTACCAACCCGCTCAAGATCGACGCCTGGCTGATCGGTTTCCGGGGCAACCTCGCGTTCGCGGTCCTGGTGGTCGACGCACCTGGGGACGGCGGCCCCACGGACGGGCCGATCGCGGCCAAGTTCCTCGACGCAGTGGGGTCCCAGGCCGGCTAGCCGCTGCACTGCCAGCCCGCTCAACAGCCACGCCTACGAGGAACGACTCCGCCGGGCCGAGCGGGCAAACGAAACCTTACATAACACCAGTCCGCCGCGTGATTGTCCAGGACTGGCCCTGCCCGGCACTCAGCAGCAAAGGCTCAGAACGAGACATCTGCCCCTTTACGTCACGGCCGAGCTGCACTGATGCGTAACAGCCGTAATGTGCGCTTCTCGGGGAGTGTTCGCTTCGTTACAGGAGCTACAGAAAAGAATTCCGTTGAAGAAGTATTGTCCTGT
>JBEKCN010000124.1:0-7588 GCA_050014855.1 Streptosporangiaceae bacterium
CTCGTAGGACCCGCCGAACAGTTCGGGCCGGTCCCGGCGCAGCCGCAGCGCCCGCGTCACGATCAGCAGCTTGGCCGCGCCGGAGTCGTCCAGCCCGGGCAGCCAGCCGCCGTCGATGCGGGTCAGCAGGTCCCGGCGGCGATCAAAGTCGACCGGCCGCCGGTTGTCCGGGTCGACCAGGAACAGGTCCCACAGCTCGCTGCCCTGGTAAAGGTCGGGCACGCCGGGCATGGCCAGCTGGACCAGCTTCTGGCCCAGCGCGTTGGACCACCCCGCGTCCCGCACCTGCGTCACGAACGCTTCGACGTCCGCCGCCAGGTCCTCGTCGGTGAGCACGGTCTTGGGCCAGGCGGCCACGGCCGCGTTGAACTCCGCGTTCGGCTCAATCCAGCTGGTGGCGATCTTCGCTTCCCGGGAGGCCTTCTCCAAGTACGTCACCAGCCGTTCCTGGCTGATCGGCCAGGCGCCGACCAGAGACTGCCAGGCGAGTAGGTTCAGGGTCGGCTCAGGCAGCCGGGCCCGCGCCGACCACCGGCGCACCGCCGCGGCGAACTCATCGGGCAGCTCGGACAGTACGGCCAGCCGGGCCCGCACGTCCTCGGACCGCTTGGTGTCGTGCGTGGACAGCGCGGTCATCGACCGTGGATGGTCGCCGGCCGCAACGTCCCCGACCCGCCAGTGAAACTCCTCCGGCGTCACGCCGAAGCGGCCAGGGTCCCCGCCGACCTCGTTCAGCGCGATGAACCGGTTGTACCGATAGAAGACCGTGTCCTCCACGCCCTTGGCCATCACCATGGCCGCGGTCTGCTGGACCCGCTCAGCCAGCTCACCAACGGGGTCGGCGGTCATCTGGCGGGCCAGCGCCCCGATCGTGGCGGCGAGCCCCGGCGCGCGGCGGGACGCCTCGGCGGCGGCCGTCTGCAACGCATCCGCCTCGTCGTCAGCCAGGTAGGAGCGGTAGACGGAAAAGCTGGCCAGCAGCTCGGCGACCGCGGGCTCAATCTGCCCGGGCTCACTCTGCCCGGCAGGCAGGCAGCGGCGGGCGGCCCGCGCGATCCGGCGGACCTCCGCGAGCAGGATGTGCTCGGCCACCCACTGCTTGGCGTCGTGCTCCATCTGCCGCAGATCCTGGGGCCCGCATTCCGCCGCGGCGAAGGCGGTGACGGCCGGCTCGCCCCCGGTGTCCACGAACAGGCCGCTGACCAGGCGGAGCGCGTCGTAGCCGGTCGTGCCGGCCACCGGCCAGAGGGCGGGCAGCCTCTCATTCGCGCCGAGGATCTTCTCCACCACCAGCCAGGCCGACGGCGCGGCCGCGGCCAGCCGCCGAAAGTAGGCCCCTGGGTCGGCCAGGCCGTCGGGGTGGTCCACGCGCAGCCCCGTGACCAGCCCATCCGCCACACAGCGGAGCACCCTCTCGTGCGTCGCCCGGAAGACCACCGGATCCTCGACCCGGACCGCCGCGAGCGTGGTGACTTCGAAGAACCGGCGGTAATTCAGCTCGCTGTCGGCCCGGTGCCAGTCGGTGAGCCGGTAGTGCTGCCGCTCGTGCACCTGCTGCGGCGTGCCGCCTTCGGTGCCGGGAGCCAGCGGGAACCGCAGGTCGTGGTAGGCGAGCTGACCATCGATAATGGCCAGGTCGGCGACCGCGGCGGCGTCGGCCAGGACCGGGACCATGATCGGGGCGCGGTCCCAGTCGATGTCGTAGAACCGGGCGAACGGCGACGCCCGGCCCAGCCCCAGCACGTCCCACCACGTGGGGTTGGCCGCGGGTAGCGCGACGCCCATGTGGTTGGGCACGATGTCGATGACCAGGCCGAGGCCCGCTTCCCGGAGCCGGCACGCCAGGTCCGCGAACCCGCGGTCCCCGCCCAGCCCGGGGTTTAGCCGGGTGGGGTCAACGACGTCGTAACCGTGTGTGGAGCCGGGCACGGCAGCCAGGACCGGTGAGGTGTACATGGCACCGACCCCGAGGTCACGCAGGTAGGGGATGAGCTCCGCGGCGCCGGAGAAGGTCAGGCCCGGCCCGAGCTGGACCCGGTAGGTGGAGGCCGGGGCCGTCACTCGGCCGGCTCGCTGCGCTGCAGCACGACGAGGGACCGGCCGATCACCTTCAACGTGGCCTTGGCCTCCACCGTCCGGGCCCCTTCCGAGACATCGAATCCCCCGCCGGCCGTGATCACGCCGATCTGGGAGATGAGGCCGCCGAGACCACCCACGCTGCCCGGCACCTCGCCGGTGGCGGTATCCAGCACGACCGCCCATTTCTGCCCGTAGTCGCTGCTGGGCAGCACCATGTCAACATCTTCGGGCGCGGCGTTGAAGCACATCAGGAACGACTGGTCGGTAACCCGCTCACCGCGCGCATCCACGTCGGGGATGGCCTGCCCGTTGAGGAAGACCATCATGCAGCGGGCGATGTCGGCGTCCCAGTCGGCATCGGCCATCTCGGTGCCGCCGACGCTGAACCAGGCGATGTCACCGAGTTCGTCGTCGCGCCGCCACGGCTGTCCGGCAAAGAACCGGCGGCGCCGGAACACCGGGTGCGCCCGGCGGAAATCCGACAGCGCCGCGGTGAACGCGGCCAGGTCGGCGTACGACTCAGCGATCGACCAGTCCACCCAGGAGATCTTGTTGTCCTGGCAGTAGGCGTTGTTGTTGCCGTCCTGGGTGCGGCCGATCTCGTCGCCGTGCAGGATCATCGGGACACCCTGGGACAGCAGCAGGGTGCCCAGCAGGTTGCGCTCCTGCCGTCGGCGCAGTTCGAGCACGGAGGGGCCGTCGGTGTCGCCCTCCGCACCGCAGTTCCAGGACCGGTTGTCGTCAGCGCCATCACGGTTCCCCTCGCCGTTCGCATCGTTGCGCTTGTGGTTGTAGGAGACCAGGTCGCGCAGGGTGAAGCCGTCGTGCGCGGTGACAAAGTTGATCGACGCGTAGGGCCGCCGTCCGTCGTGCTGGTACAGGTCGGAGGAACCGGTGATGCGGGACGCGAACTCGCCCAGGGTGGCGGGCTCACCGCGCCAGAAGTCGCGCACCGTGTCGCGGTACTTCCCGTTCCACTCGGTCCACAACGGCGGGAACTGACCGACCTGGTAGCCGCCGGGGCCGACATCCCAGGGCTCGGCGATCAGCTTGGCCTGGCTGATGACCGGATCCTGCTGGACCACGTCGAAGAACGCCGCCAGCCGGTCGACGTCGTAGAACTCCCGGGCCAGGGTGGCGGCGAGGTCGAACCGGAAACCGTCGACCCGCATCTCGGTCGCCCAGTAGCGCAGCGAGTCCATGATGAGCTGCAGGGAGTGGGGGTGACGGACGTTCAGCGAGTTACCGGTGCCGGTGTAGTCCATGTAGTACTGCAGGTCGTCGTCCACCAGCCGGTAGTACGCCGCGTTGTCGATCCCGCGCAGGGACAGCGTCGGCCCGAGCTGGTTGCCCTCGGCGGTGTGGTTGTAGACCACATCCAGGATGACCTCGATGTTCGCCTCGTGCAGCGCGCGCACCATGGCCTTGAACTCCTGCACCTGGTTCCCGTCACCGGCGGCGGCGTAGGCGGCGTGCGGAGCGAAGAAGCCGATGGTGTTGTAGCCCCAGTAGTTGCGCAGGCCCCGCTCTTCCAGCACCTTGTCGGTAAGGAACTGGTGGACCGGCATCAGCTCGACGGCGTTCACCCCCAGCCGGGTGAGGTGCTCGACGATCGCCGGGTGAGCGATGCCCGCGTAGGTACCGCGCAGCGCCTTCGGCACCCCGGGATGGCGGTGGGTCACGCCTTTGACGTGGGCCTCGTAGATGACGGTCTCGTTATAGGGGATGCGCGGCGGCCGGTCGTTGGCCCAGTCGAAGAACGGGTTGACCACGACGCCCTTGCACATGTAGGGGGCCGAATCGTCGTCGTTCCGCTCGTCCGGCTCGCGGAAGCGGTAGCCGAACAGCGACTCATCCCAGTCGACCTCGCCGGTGACCGCCTTGGCGTACGGGTCGAGCAGCAGCTTGTTCGGGTTGCAGCGCTGGCCCTGGGCGGGATCGTAGGGACCGTGCACGCGGTAGCCGTACTGCTGGCCCGGCCCGATGCCGGGCAGGTAGCAATGGTGGACGAAGCCGTCCACCTCGTTCAGCTTGATCCGCTCTTCCGCCCTGCCACTGTTGAACAGGCACACTTCGACGAAGTCTGCGACCTCGGAGAACAACGCGAAGTTGGTGCCCGCGCCATCGTAGACGGCTCCGAGAGGATAAGACGTGCCAGGCCACGGCGGCATGGGAACTCCTCGACGGTCAGGCCGCCCAGGCGGCCGGTACAGAGGGCAGCATAGGGCGGCCCGGCATTTCGCGCACCACTGGGCGACTATGGCCCGCAGGTGCGCTACGTTCCGACAGCGGGCTGCCGCTCCCCAGGCGCGGCCGCGGGCCGTGGCCCGACGTCGACGCCTGGATCGGCGGCCGATCCGGTGTCCTCGGCGGCGGTCCCGCCCTGGCCCTTCTGCTGGGCCGGGTCACCGTTGATCACGGTGTCGTTCATGATGCCGACGACCTTGCCCGCTGGTACCGAGAGGACCGTCACACCCAGGCAGACCCAGAACAGCCACCACAGATTGTTCACGATGGCCAGGCCGCCCGCGATGAAGGCGACGATGAGGACGCCGACCAGCACCCAGGAGACCGGCCTGCCGTGCAGATGCTCGTGCCCGCCGACCGGCCGCTCACCGGGCATATGGCTGCCTGGCGCCGTACCTTGCTCGGCCCGCCCGTCCGTGTCAACACTCATGCAGCCCGTGTGCCCGGCCACGGGGCGTTCATGCATCAGGTTGACGCAGGTCACAGGGCAGAAGTGACGCATTTCACGGGAAGCTGGGCGAAACGGCCCAGGAATGTGCGCTAGCCGACGTATCTGGCGGGCTGCACCACCGTGCTCACGCTTCCTGGGCGAGTTCAGCGGGCTCAGCGGGCGGGCAGCGCGGTCCTGATCTTCTCGGCGTAGGCCTCGGCAGGGTGACTCGCATCGTAAGGATGCCGGGGGCCGAGCCAGAAGCGCAGGCCGTCCTTGCGGTTGCGCGGGATGACGTGCAGGTGCAGGTGCGGCACGGACTGGCTGACGACGTTGTTGACGAGGATCATCGACCCGTCGGCGCCCAGGCCGGTCTCCACCGCCCGCTCGAGGCGCTGGGCCTCGAGGAAGAACTCGGGCACCCGGTCCGCGGGCAGGTCGCTCAGCAGCTGGACGTGCTGCTTCGGCACGAGCAGCGTGTGCCCGCGAAACAGCGGCCGGTGGTCCAGGAAAGCGATGAGGTGCTTGCTCTCCTCGATGATCTCTGCCTTCACCTCGCCGTTGATGATGGCGCAGAACGCGCAGGGCTTGCTCGCTTCGGGCACCAGCCCATGCTAGGCGAGGCGGTGGCCCGGGCGGAGTAAGGTATCCGGTGTGCCGAGCCGCAGCGATCTCGAGGCGATGTCCTCTCATGAGCTTCACGACCTGGCCATGCGCCGCGCACTGCACCACGGGGACATCGGATTCCTCTGGGAACTGCTACGCGAGATCCCGGCGGCGGAGGCCATCGAGGGCAACCCGGGACGAACCGGCGCGGATATGTACCGCATATCCGCACTGATCACGGACGCGCTGGGTTCCGGCGAGGGCCAGACCGCGGACGCGCTCCGGCCGCTTTATATCGACTATCTGGAAAAGCACGGAAAGTTACGGCTGGCTGTTGGTGGGCTCAAACCGGTAGCCAACCCGGTATTCGGTCCCCAGGCAAGGACCGTAGGACGGCCCGAGCTTGCGCCGCAGCCGGCTGACGTGCACGTCGACGGTGCGGGTCGTGGAGTTCGGGCTCTGGCCCCACACCCGGTGGAGCAGGTCAGCCCGGCTGAAGACCTGAGCCGGGTTCGCGCTCAGGAAGGCCAGCAGCTCGAATTCCTGGTACGTGAGGACGACCTCCTCCCCGTTCAGCCAGACGCAGCGCCGGGCGTGATCGACGATGAGCCCGCCAGCCGGCGGGCGCGACGCGGCACTGGGGCCGGCGGGGGTCGCGTCCCTGGGCACGCGGTAGCCCCAGATGGCCAGTGAGCTGGCCGTACCGGGAATGGGAACGATGGCCAGCAGCGTCCCCTCGGGTCCTGGCAGCTCTTCCGGGAGAGGCTCCGGCTGGACTGGCGCTGGGATCTGAATTACTTGCGCGGCGGCGAGCGTATCGGCGGTCATGTGACTCCTTCGCATCGAGAGCGGGCGGCCCTCACGTGTCCGGCTGCGGGTCAGGGCAGGGGCGGACACTGGGCGCTGGCGACACGGACGAAGTCCACATGGCCTCGCCGCACCAGGCGCGTGGAGGTGATCACGACTGCCAATCCTACTAAATAGGTCTGTTTAATCAAGAACTTTGATGGCGGCTATTCGAAGGTGGCTCCATCTGGCAATTCGCCGCCGTACCAGGTCTCGATAATCTGGCGCGCGATCGAGATCGGCGGCGGCAGGGCCAGCTGGCGGCCGGTCAGGGCCGCGAGCAGCTCGTCGCGGGAGTACCAGCGCGCTTCACCGATCTCGTCGGCGTCGACCCGGATGCGCTGGCCGCCCTCGGCGAGCGCGTGGAACCCGAGCATCAGGCTCCGCGGCATCGGCCACGGCTGGCTGCCGAGATAGGTCACCCGGCCGACCGTGATGCCGGCCTCCTCGTGCACCTCGCGCGTAACGGCATGCTCGGCCGACTCTCCCGGGTCGACGAACCCGGCCAGAATGGACACCCGCCGTTCCGGCCACGCCCGGTTGCGGGCCAGCAGGCACCGGTCGGCGGGATCGGTGACGAGCATGATGACCGCGGGGTCGGTGCGCGGGAAGTGCTCGGTGCCGTCCTTGGGGCAGGTGGTCGAGTGCCCTCCGGGGTTCACCGTGGTCGCCGTGCCGCAGATCGGGCAGTGGGTGTGCGTGTCATGCCAGTTGGCGAGCGCGACGGCGTGCGTGAGCAGGCCGGCGTCGCGGTCCCCCAGCAGCGCGCCCACCTGGCGCAGCGAGACCGCCCGGACGCTGGCCCCGTCCGGCGCGCGCGACCCGTCGGGGCCCACCTGGTCCAGCGGGGCGTCGACGCCGAAGTAGCCGATACCGGCGGGGTCCACGCCGAGCAGGAAGCGGACCCCCGGCGGCGCGGCGGCGGGCGACACGAACTCCAGCTCCGCCCGGCCCTCGGCGAACCGGACCGGCGCGTTGCCGTCGTTGACCACCAGCACGCGGGTGCCCGGGTCGGCCCAGGCGGCCGCCAGCCAGGCCGGGTCGGACCGGTGCTCGGTGGCCCGGTCGACACCTTCGCGGGCGAGCGCCAGACGGCCGAGCTGCTGTTGGCCCGTCACGGACGCGGCCCGGCGCCGGAACCCAGCGCGGTGGCCGCAAGTTCCTCCCACAGGTGCGCGGCAGCCGCGGCCCCGGTGAGCTGCAGGCCCAGCTCCACCTGTTCGTTCGGCGCGTGGATGCGGCCGGAATCCAGGCCGACCGAGACGAAAACGAGCGGCGCGCCAAGTATGTCGGCCAGGTCCGCCTCCGGGCCGCTGCCGCCCTCCCGGGTGAACAGGATGACGTCGCAGCCGAGCCGGGCCCGCTCGCGCCCCAGCAGAT
>JBEKCN010000125.1:0-7541 GCA_050014855.1 Streptosporangiaceae bacterium
GTGCTGCCTGCCTTCTTGACCCACACGTAGTACTTCCCGATGTGGTCCGGCGTGTTGTCGGGCACCTTGGCGGCCAGGCGGTAGTCGGGGTTCTTCGCGAGCTCACTGGCCAGGATGTTGTCCACGCCGGGGGTGACGCTTCCTTCGTAGGCAACGACCTGGAAGTAATCGTTGGTGATCGCGGCCTCGAATCCGGCGTTGCCGGTCAGGGTCTGCCCCTTGGGATCCACGTAGTAGATGACGAACGTCGAGTAGAACTCGGTGGCTTGAGCGCCCGGCCGTCCCTCCAGGTAATAGACCGGCACCTCGGGCACTTCCACCAGGTAACGAGCGTCCGGCTTGAGCTGGCGCGCGAGCACCTTGATGAGGCTGGTCGAGTTTCCCCAGCCGTTGAAGAGCACGGACGCCTGGGTCATGCCCAGAAACAGGGCCACGCCCCATACCGCGATGCCCAGCTGCGGCCGCCGGAAATGGTCCCCTATGATCCGGGCCAGTCCCACCCCGGCCATGGGAGCCGCGAAGAACAGGCCGAAGCCGATGTGCTTGTGGAAGGACACGTCGGTGTGGATGTGCGCCTGGTAGGCGGGGGCGAGCAGAGCCGTCGCGACGAGCACGAGGCCGAGCAGAATGCGCCGCAGTCGGCTGCCGGCCGGTGCGATCTGCTCGTCCAGGTCGGTGCGCGGCCGCCACGCGTACGCAATGGCCCCGAGCACCGCCACCCCGAACTGCAGCCCGCCCCACTTGATGAACTCCCAGCCGATTTGCCGGACCGGCGTTTCTCCCTGAGCCCGCGAGGTCGTGGTCTGCTGCAGGGCGGCGATGTAGGAATGGCCACCCAGCCGGAGGGCGCCGTAGAGCAGGGCCGCCACGGCCACGCCGAAGATGACCGGGTACGCGAAGACGCGGCGGCGGTGGTACGGCCAAGCGGTGAGCACCGGCAGGACCGCGATCGTGGGCACGAACAACAGGCCGGCGTACTTCGTGGCTACCGCGAGCGCGGCCACGGGCGCCGCGAGCAGGAAGAGCGGCCAGCGTGACGCGGCCGTCCGCACCATGATCCACGACGACAGCGCCAGCAGGAACAGGCAGCTCGCGTCGAAGGTGGCAAAGTTCCCCAGGAAGCTGATCGAGGCGGTGACAGAGAACAGCAGGCTCGCGCAGACGGCCACCCGCTCGTTGAAGAGCCGCCGGCTGATCGCGAAGAGCAGCGTGGTCGTGGCCAGCATCTCCAGCAGGCTGACCGCCCGGGCCGCGGCGAGACCGCCGACATCGTTGGCGGCAGCGCCGAGTACCGGGTAGAGGACCGGCGCCCCGGAGAAGTACGACGCGAAATTGATCGGCAGCGGTGCACCGTGGAACAGGTGCGCGATCTCCAGCCGTCCGGCGTAGAGGTACTGGGCCTCGTCTTCGAACGCCGTGTTGTGCAGCCGCAGCGACAGCACTGCCTGCATCAGCAAGATGCCCAGCAGCACGCCCCGGCTGATCCACTTCCGGCGCTGGCTCGGCGTGTACAGCTGTTCCGGCGCGTCCGGCTCGGCCGCCTGCGGTGGCGCCGCCTTCTGGGCCGGAATGATCGTGGTTAGCTCATCGGCGGTGAGAGCCGGTGAGCCGTCTTTGTGCGTGCTCCGGCCGCTGACCGAAGCGCCCTTCTTGACCGGAGATGCCTGGCCGTTGGGCGTATCCCGCCGGGGCTTCTGCATGGGCAGCATGACCGTCTCGGCGCCGGACACCACTTCCGTCGCCTTGTACGTCGCCGCCTGACTGGCTTGGCCGGCGGGGCCTGCAGTGCCCTTCGTGGCCGATCTGCTCTTCCTGGCCGGGGCCGCCTTGTCCGCTGGGGCGGCGGTTCCGGTCCGGGCGGCATGCTTGGGCGGTGCTGGCTCCTCCGCGGGCGTGCTGGCCGGACGGCCTTCGGTCCGCACGCTGGCCGACAGGCTCTGCTCCGCTATGTCCCGGCCCGGCCATGGCGGCTCGCCGCCCGGCAGGCGGGGTCCCGTATTTCGCGTGCTCGGCGCGTCGGCGGCCTGCGGGCGTGAACCCTCCGCCCCCGGCAGGACCCACGGGGACGCTCCGCCGGCCCAGTTCCTGCGGGGCAGCGGCGGGTCTTCCGCCGGGATGAACCGGGGAGCGGGCGGGAGCGGCATCCGGGGCCGGGCCTCCGTGGGCACTATCCGTTGCGGCCGCGTGGGGGACGGATCCAGCAGGGGCGGGGGGCCGGCCGGGGGAGCCACGACGGGTCTGCTGGTGGTCGGCCCCGGGTGGGTCAGTTCCCCCTCGGCGCTCCCCGCAGCCTGCCCTCGCCGGCCGGCGGCTGGCTCTGGCCGGTCCCTGGGCGGCTCTGGCCGGCCGGCGGCTGGCTCTGGCCGGTCCCTGGGCGGCTCTGGCCGGCCGGCGGCTGGCTCTGGCTGGTCCCTGGCTGGCTCTGGCTGGTCCCTGGGCGGCTCTGGCCGGCCGGCGGCTGGCTCTCGCCGGTCGGCGGCTGGCTCTCGCCGGTCCGCGGTTGGCTCCGGCCGGTCCCTGGCCGGCTCTCGCCGGTCCGTGGCCGGCTCGTCCAGGACCGGTTCACGTTCTGCCTCGTCGGGGAGCGGCTCACCCAGGACCTGATCCATGGTCCCGCTCCGGACCAACTCCGCCTCTGCTGGCTCGGCGTGGGCTGGCTCGGCGTGGGCTGACCGGTCGTGGGCTGGGCCGGGCTGGATCGGCCCGGGCTGGATCGGCTCGGCTGCGGTCCCGGCCGTGCTTGGCCCAGTCGCTCCCGCCGGCCCATTGGCGGGCTTCTCCGCCGGTGCTGGTTTCTCCGCGGCGGAGAGCGACTTGGGTTTGCTGAACCAGTCCGACCATTCGTACTGGTTGTTCTCCGAAAGATCCATTGACTGGTATTGCTCCCCGGCTGCCACCGGTTCGTTGCTCGGCCCGGACAGGCCTTCGTTGCGAAGACCGAGGCTGCCGTGCGATGCGGATTTGTGATTGTCGTCGGCGCCCTGGCTCACGTGCGGGTTTCCACCATTGGCTGAATGAGCACCCGCAGCGCGATCATCAGCTCGAATGCGCCCAGCACGAAGAGCACGATGAAGTTGGCCGGGTCCATGGTCACCATTCGCCAGAAGGCCAGCCCGGTCCAGAGCACGCCGCAGCCGACGCTCCAGATGGAGAAGCACACCCAGAAGCGCCGCCTGCCATCCTGCTTCTTCTTGTCCCCGCCCGACGGCTTCCAGCCGAGCCGCCTGCCGCGGATCGCGTCCCAGTACGCGAAGACGTGTGCCCAGCCGGAGATCAGCTTCACCGACCATGCCTCGAGCCGGTAGGGGGCGTGGTGCCACAGTGGGTAGATGAGCCCGGAGTACAGCAGGACCGGGACGATGAAGATCATGTTCTTGAACACCAGCACATGCGGCACAATAATGAGCAGCAGTATCGTCAGTACCGGAACGACGAACGTGAATAGTGCCGTGTAAATGTAGTAGACGAATCCGGAAAGATAACACATCCGGGTATAGAAATTGAGCTTCGCCTGCCAGAATGTCTTACCGAAGAGCAGTCCGACGGTGCCGGAGCACCAGCGGTACTGCTGATTCAGGAAGGCCAGCACATTGTCCGGGCAGTTGCCGGTGGAAACGGCGATGGGCAGATAGCGCAGTTTCCACCCGAGCCGGTTCAGGTCGAATCCGGTACGCACGTCCTCGGAATGCTCGGCGAGGGTCATGCCCGCGTTGTCGGCCAGCGCCGCCCGGCGGTAAATGGCGCAGCTGCCGACGCAGATCGCGCCGCCTTTCTCCGTGCGTGCCGTCTGAATAGAACGGTAGAACAATTCCTGCACGGCACCTGCGCCGCGCTCGACCCAGGTCTGGTCGTCCTCGACCCGGAAGAACTGCGGAGTCTGCACGATGCCGGTGTCCGGGTACGCATCCATGTGCGGGAGCGTCTCGTTCAGCAGGTCGTAGCGCGGGGCGAAGTCGGCGTCGAGGAGCAGGACGAAGTCGCCGTTGGAGACCTCGAAGCCCCACAGCAGGTTGCCCGACTTCTTGAACCAGCCACGCTTGGGCCGGGTCGCGTAGGCGAAGCCGAAGTCGCGGGCCATCGCCCGCAGCGCCGGGCTGGCCGAGTCGTCCAGGACGTAGGTGGTGACGGTCCCCTGGTAGTACTCGCTCATCAGCGCCACGTATTGCCACGTGTTGCGCAGCACATCGACCGGCTCACCGCACACCGGCAGGAAGACGTCGACGGACGGGTACCGCTCCGGTTTCCACGAGTCCGCCAGCCGCCGGTGTGCCTTGAGGTCGAAGCCGCGGCTGAGGCCGTCCGTGAGCAGCGGCAACGCCAGGAAGAGCACGCCCATGACGACGAACGGGACGTAGAACCAGAACCAGTGGTACTGCACCATGAGGCGCATCTGGCTCCACAGCAGCAGCGGGAAGCTGGCTACGGAGCCGAGGGTCAGCAGCCAGGAGTGGCGCCGGATGTAGCTGTACTTCTCGCTGTCATCGGGAGGAACCGGAAGCACCGGATGGCCGGGCCCGGACGCCGCGGTCGCGGGACGTGGAGTGGCCTGGGGCGCGCGCCGCGGCGCCGCCACGGTGGCCGCAGGTGCGGCGGCAGCCGGAACCGGCGCGACCACCGGCGCCACGGCGGCAGCGGTGGCGGTGGCCCTCCTCGCCTCGGGACTGCGGTAGGGGCGCATCCTGATCTGCGCGCGGTGCTTTCCGTGTCCCGGCGTTACTCCCGGCAGCGGCAGCGGCAGCGGGCGCGTCGCATCGACCGGGAGGTCCCCCTTGTGCGTGTCGGTCTCGGTTCCCGGCCGCCTTTCGACGACGTTCGTCACACGCCTCCCTCTGGGCTTGTAGACAGGTTGCTGGGGCATCAGGCCGAATCTCGCATAACCGGGCGAAGCAGGATATGGAGACTATAGTTTGATCTCGCGGTTAATGAGGGCGTATTACCGTTTGTTAACATGCCCGTTTCATGTCGGGTTTGCCCCCGAATGAGACTTCTGGCATGGCGGGCGCAAGGCGCGGGCGGCGTCGGGACTGCTGGGGAGGCATGTTCAGGACCCAGGTATTGCGCCGTCAATCTCGTCAGATACGGCTAAAGCCAATTTTGGCGTTGCTTCATAATCCAACACATGTAACAGGGAGGATTGTGGCCTTCACTAGCTGTCCGGTCCAGTGAGGTCATCTAGCTCACGGTTGCCTGCAGGCACGGCGAACCTGGCGCCACAGTCCAGGGGAGGAGTCGATGGATGGAGTCGGAGCGGGAGATCATCGAGATGATGCGGGCGGCTGCCCCTCCGGGCCAGCCGAGCCTCGGCGACACCGCCGTACGGCAACTGCAGCGTCTTACGGAATCGCTCGTCACCGCCAAGGGCGGTGCCAGCGAGGAGTATGAGCGGTTCCGGGCGATATCTCAGCGTGCGTTGTGCCTGCCCCAAGCCCTGCTGACCGAGTGGCTGCGAGGTGCGGTGGTGCTGGTGACGGGCGGCACGGGCTGCATCGGCTCGACGCTCATGGCTCAGCTGGCCGCCCTGCGGCCGAGCCGCCTGGTCAGCCTGAGTCGCGGGGTGACCAGCGACCGGCCACGGCTGGCCGGCGCCGAGTACCTGCGGGCTGACATCCGGGACCGGGACCGCCTGGACGCGCTGATCCGCGATATCCGGCCGGACGTGATCTTCCACGTGGCCGCGCAGCGGAACCCGGGCCTGGCCGAGGTCGAGGTGCACCGCACGGTGAGCACGAACGTGCTGGGCACCCGCAACGTGCTCGCCGCGGCCGCCGCCGCCGGCGTCCCGCAGGTGGTGTGCGCGTCAACGGGCAAGGCCCTGCGGCCCTACTCGCCCGACGTCTACGCGGCGTCCAAGCGGGCCGCGGAGTGGATCGCCTCGATCAGCTCAGGCAGTGACATGCGATGTTCCGCGGCCCGGTTCACGCACGTGGTCGACAACTCCATCGTCGTCCACCGGCTGCACGAGTGGGCCAAGGGCGGGATCATCCGGCTGCACAGTACGGAGATCGCGTTTTACATCCAGTCGGCGCTGGAGTCGGCTCAGCTGCTGCTGATCGCGGGCCTCGGCGCGGTACGCGGCGCGTTCCGCGTGCATGCCATCACGGACCTGGGCTGGCCGGTGAGCCTGCTGGACCTCACGGTGGGGGTCCTGGCCGCGGCCGAATCGGGCACCCCGATCTACATCAGCGGCTATGACCCTGGCTATGAGGAGATCCCCTTCCCGGGACTGTACGACCCGGCGACCGCCGGCGAGGTCAGCCCGCTGCTGAACGCCTTCGAAGCCGCGCGGGTAACCGAGGCGCCGTGCCACATGGTCGACGCGTTCCCGCTGGAGATGCGGCCGGACCGGCAGCCGGTCAAGCTCCTCGCCTCGATCGAGGAAGCCTGTGAGATGACCGAGGACCCGGACGCGATCCGCGGCGCGCTGGACGAGCTGTCCTGGTCGCTGCTGAACGTCACCCTGCAGGCGGCACCAACCCAGGCACTGGCCCGTTCGGCGGCGTTCGCCAACCCGCACCGGCACGGGCTCAGCGCCGAGCATCAGCGTCTGCTGGCGGCGATCAGGCGGGATGCCGGCCTGAGCGACCCAGTACTGGCGGCCGGCCGCCAGGAACAGTGATCACCACTCCATGCCAGCATGTTCCCGCCCGCCTGGCGCTCGCGATGAGGCGGCCTCGTGGGCCGCGCGGCCGGCCGGATCAGCCTGGCCAAGGCGCGTACCCGGGGCGGCGGTGAACTCCAGCTTCGGCGGCCCAAGCGACATCATGTCCTACCCCTGAGTAACCTAAAGCCCGGGCGGCTCGCTCGCCCGTCCCTCTCCCTCCGCCGGCGCCCCTCCTCGTCCGGCGGGGGGAGAGCTTTGCACGGGCTACGGCGAGGCGATCGTTACCGGCCCAGCGACCCGGGCCGCAGGCCCGGTGAGCGGCCGGTGCTATCGCGCTTTACCACCGCGAGTTACGGCGAGGCGATCGTGACCGGCACAGCGACCCCGGCCGCAGGCCGGGTGAGTGGCCGGCGTGTCGGCGAAGTACCGCCGCGGGGCGCGAAGCGCATTCGGGGGGTTCCGGGGGGTCGCCCCCGGGCTAGCACGGCACATCCAGTGCGGGGTTCCGGTCGAAGAAGCCAACCGGCTTCAGCCAGAACGACACCGTGTCGGCCGGCATCACCGGCCAGTCCTCCGGGCGGGTGATGTGGTGGATGCCGAACACGTACCACAGCACGACGTCGGTGTCCTCGATCGGCCGGTCCTGTGCGGTCCAGGCGCCCAGCCCGTCGTCACGCTCACTCTGGTTGCAGAATTCCCCGGCTGGCCAGCGCTCGGCAGGGTCGTACGGCGTGACCCACAGGGTGTGGCCGATCACCCCGGCGCGGCGGAAGACCGGCGAGGCCGGGTCCATCATCGGCGGGAAGCTGCCTCCCGGCACCAGCTTGTAGCCGGTCGGGGTGCCGAGCCGGTTCCGGGTGCTCTCGCTGACGACCTTCCAGGTGCGCTGGGTGTCCCATCGGTAGTCCTGGCGCCCGTCGGCTTCCGTGCGCAGCGGGAC
>JBEKCN010000126.1:0-7529 GCA_050014855.1 Streptosporangiaceae bacterium
CATGGCGGGGGCAGTGGTGGCGCAGCACGCCCCGGTCGCAGCGGCCGAGCTCGGCTTCCAGGTCGTCGAGGTTGGCCGCGACCGCCCCGGTGGCGGTATCGGGCCCGGTCTTGAAGTAGAACCGGCGGGCGGGCTCGACGCCGGCCTGCTCGTACTTATGCGCGTGGCGCAGATGGGGTGTGGTCCGGGGCCTGAGGGTGAACGCCACCGCCCGGCCGGGGCGCTGTCGCCAGGCCAGCACCGCGCGGCCGCCCGGTCCGGTGAGAAGGCGGGCGATCTCGGCGCGGGGCATATCGGCCACCGCCGCGGTGATGTCGATGAACTGGCTGTCGGGCCGGGCGGAGCCGAGGGTGACGACGGCGTCGAGGGCCAGGAGGGCGTCGGCCGACAGCTCCAAGGGCTTCCAGGTGACGAGCAGGTAGCCCTTGGCGGGGGGGTTGAGCATGCGGCGCGCGGTCACGTCCCGCCCGATGGGCACGTGGGCCTCGTCGACGACCACCCACTGCGGCACCCCGGTCGCGGCCCGGTGGGCTTCGACTGCGCTGGCGAGGTCCGTCACGTAGGCAGCGCGGGCCGCGGCGTCGAGGTGGGACAGGTCGGTGACCACGCTGGTGTGGCTGTGCCGGAGCAGGCGCACGACCTCGGCGGGGTCGGCGAGGCGGCCCTCATGACCCCCGGTGATGATCACGTCGCGTAGCTCGCCGAGCCCGTGATGGTCGCCTTCGGGGTCGAAGACGACCAGGGAGTAGCCGAGGCGGATCAGCTGTTCGCAGATCAGCCCGGCCAGGTAGGACTTGCCCTTCCCAGTGCCGCCGCAGATGGCGATGTTGAGCTGCGAGCCGGGCAGCGTGACCGGCTCGCCGTCGTCGTCGGTGCCCAGCGTGACCTGCCAGCGGCGGGGATACAGGTGCACCCGGCCGGCCACCAGCGGCCCCAGGAGCAGATCGGCCACCCCCTGGCCGTCCGGCAGCGCCAGCACCATATCGGCGTGCGCGCGGAGGGCGTCGACCGCGTTGGCGACGGCCACCCCGACCTCGCAGACATCCAGCAGGCTGTGGTCGTTCTCGCCGTCGCCGACGCCGATCGCGTTGTGCGGCGACAGGCCCAGCTCGCCGAGCGCCTCGAGCAGGCCGGTGCCCTTGGTCACCCCGGCCGGCAGGACCATCAGCTCGCCCCGGTTGCGGACGAGCCGGCAGTCCAGGCCCAGCTCGCGGACCACCTCAAGCACGGTCGGCTCGTCGTCGGCGGCGCCGGCGACCAGCACCTGCCCGCTGCGGTGGGCGACCCCGCGGCCGGTCAGCGCGGCGCTCACCGCGCGGCCGACCGGGGTGGCCAGCAGGCGGACGCCGCCATGGGTGACCAGCAAGGCGCCGTTCTCGGCGACGACCGCGTCAATGTGATCGTCGACCTCAGGGAATACGGCGCGCAGCTCGCTCATGATCCGCCCGGTGACCAAGATCACCCGGACCCCCCGGGCCCGCGCCTCGGTGAGCGCGGCCAGCGTGGCGGGCGCGACCTGGCCATCAGCCAGGGTGCCGTCGAAGTCGAGGGCCACCGCCCGGAAGTAGCCGGCCCCGCCATCTGCCCTGGCCCCGACCAGCAGCCGGTCCGGCCGCCCGGTGCCGCCGAGCGCGAACACCTCCTCGCCGCGGCCGGCGTCGATGACGAGGGCGTCGAATCCGCCGGCCCGGATGGTGTCCAATGTCTCTCGTGCCTCGCCGAGCTCCAGGCGCAATTCCTTCATGACGCGGGCGGCACCACGCAGCAGCTCCTCACCGCGGCCGGCGTCGATGACGAAGGCGTCGGATCCGTCGGCCCGGACGGCGTGCAACGCCTTTCGTGCCTCGCCGAGCTCCAGGCGCAATTCCTCCTGGGGGTTTCCGGGCATCGCGTCCGTGGCCTCATCCGCCGTCACGGGGAACCCCGCCCCGCGCCACCGGCGTAACCCGCACGCGGCGTGTCCGTCACCTCGAACGTCCCGCGATACCGGTCACTTCGGCTAGCCCTTTCGCGGTCGAAGCTGCAATCCGACGAGGAGCCGGTCGGTGTCGGAGAGGTCGCCGACGATTTTCCTGATGGGCGGCGGCAGTCTCTTGACCAGCGTGGGTACGGCCAGGATCTGGTCGTCGGCGGCCAGGCGCGGGTTCTCCAGCAGGTCCACGATCTCGATGTCATACTTCCCCGCCAGGTACTGCTCGCAGGCAAGCTGCAGGTTCTCGATGGCGCGGACGCTGTTTGGTGAGCGTCCGGTCACGTAGAGCCGCAGCTGCCAGTGTTCGGCGGTGGGTGCCGGTGCCCCGGCTCCGGTATCGGCGTTGTGGGATCCGGTCATCGTGGCCCTCCTTCGCCGTGCGAGGCCGGATCGGCCCAGCGCTGCTCGGCCAGGGCCGACCGGGCCGCCTTGGCGTCCGTCGCCTGACGCTGTTCGCGAGTATCGATCCGCTCGAGCTCGGCCCTTTCCGCGGCGAGGTCGTCCTGCAGCACGGCGAGCTGGGCCTCGGCCTCCACGATGCCCCGGCGCAGTTCGCGCCGGCGACGCATGAGCTCCTCATCCTGCCGCAGTTCCGCGCCGCGCTCCTGGGCTTCCTGCACGAGGCGACCGGAGCCGGTCAACACGCCCGCTGGGCCCACGTACACGTCGACGAGCTCGGCGCCGTGGTCGGTAAGCACGAACTCCCGCGCCTGGTTCGAATGGGCGCTGCCCCGCGACTTCAGCACGTACAGCAGCCGGTTGCGCTCACCGTCCGACTCGACGTTGCGCAGCAGCAGCCAGGCGTCCGCCAGCGAGGAGATGCCTGCCATGCTCGTGTCGTCCTCGGGCGCCAGCGTGGTCGCCATCGTGGTGATCCCCGCGGCCTTGAGCAGGTCGATCTGGCGGGCCAGCATCGAGGTCACCTCGGGACCGGTGGGCCCGTGGGTGAGGCTGGCGATCCCGTCAAGCACGGCGACGGCCGGCGCGAGCTCCTCGATCAGCTCGGTCAGGATCGCCAGGTGGGTCTCCAGCCCGAAGGCGGTCGGCCGGGCCGCCCACATGCGCAGCAGGCCCGCCTCGGCCCAGCGCCCCAGGTCGAGCCCCACCGATCGCATGTTGCGGATGACCTGGTCGGGTGACTCCTCGAACAGGACCAGCAGCGCCCGCTCACCCCGTGCGCAGGCCGCGTTGATGAGGTGCGCGCCGAGCGTGCTCTTACCCGTCCCCATCGTCCCGCTGACCAGGACGGTCGATCCGCGGAACAGGCCGCCGGCCAGCATGTGATCAAGGCGGCCCACGCCGGTCGAGATCCGGTCCTCGGACGCGCCGTAATCAAGGGTAACCGACGTGATCGGCAGTA
This sequence comes from Streptosporangiaceae bacterium, assembly GCA_050014855.1. Classification (GTDB taxonomy): domain Bacteria; phylum Actinomycetota; class Actinomycetes; order Streptosporangiales; family Streptosporangiaceae; genus Bog-532. The sequence goes on from JBEKCN010000126.1 coordinate 3,333, forward strand.
CGACGAAGCCATGGCCCGAGATCAGGAACGGGTACTCGTTGGTTCCGTGCGCCGACCCGCGGTACTTGACTATCCGCAGACGGCGGGTGGAGACCTCCTCGTGCATCCGGTGGTCGAGAACGATCACGCAGTCAGACACGTACTCCTCGATCCCGTGCCGGGTGAGCGCGTTGCCGGTCCGCTCGCCGGTCACCATGGCGGTGACGGCGCGGTCCTCGAGCCGCCGGAACAGCCGGCCGAGCTCTGCCCGCACGATGGCCTGGCTCGGGAACGCGCCGAACAGGTGCTCAATGGTGTCGAGCACGACCCGCTTGGCCCCGATGCGCTCGATGGTGTCGTCGAGCAGGGCGAACAGCGGCTCAAAGTCGAACTCCCCCGACTCGACGATTTCCGCGGCATCCACTCGGAAGGCATGCACCACGAGCAGCCCGTCCCGCTGCAGCCCGTCGAGGTCGAATCCCAGCGAGGCAACGTTGGCGCTCACCTTGCCGGCCGACTCCTCGAAGGTGACCAGCACGCCCGGCTCGCCGTACTCCCGGGCGCCCGCGACGAGGAACTGCAACCCCAGCAGCGTCTTGCCGGATCCGGTGCCGCCCGTCACCAGGGTCGACCTGCCCCGCGGCAGCCCGCCCCCGGTGATCTCGTCCAGTCCCCGGATCCCCGTCGGGGCCTTCGGCAGCCGGGGACCCCGATCAGCCCCGTCCAGGGCTGACGTCAGATCGGTTCCGCCATGACCGGATGCCATACTTCTCCCCAAATGTCGGTTTATAGCGTCCGGCTTTCCGGCTACGGCGGGCAAGGGCCAGAAGTCCTTGCGACTCCGCTCTTCCAGGTCCCGCACCTGCCGCGTCGGCACAGGCACGGAGGTCAGGACGGCTGGGCCAGCAGCACGACGATGGAGCGGGGACTGACGGTGATGTGATCACCGGCTTCCCGTCCCGCCGCTGTGGTACTGCCGGGGACCGCTGGGTCGTAGGTATCGAGCTCGATGCGCCACGTGCCCTGGTCCCTGGTGGCGGGCAGGGCGAATTCGAGACGCTCCCACTGGGCGTTCACCAGAACCAGGAAGTCGTCATCGAGCAGCGGCGTGCCGTCAGCGGCCTGGTCGGGGTCGCCGGATCCATCCAGGTAGAGCGCGATGGCCAGGGCGCTCACGTCCGACCAGTCGGCGTCCGTCATTTCCGTACCGCCGGGGGTGAACCAGCGCAACTCAGACGCTTCGGCTTCCGTAGGGAAACGGCGGCGGCGAAACACCGGGTGTGCCTTGCGGATGGCGACAAGCCGTCTGGTGAAGTCCAGCAGCTGCGTGTCTGCCCGGGACCAGTCAACCCAGGAGATCTCGTTGTCCTGGCAGTATGCGTTGTTGTTGCCTTGCTGGGTCCGGCCCATCTCGTCCCCGCCCAGCAGCAGCGGGACGCCGAATGACAGCATCAGGGTGGCCAGCATCGCCCGGGACTGGCGCGCCCTCAGCTCGAGGATGGCCGGGTCAGCGGTCGCGCCCTCCGCCCCGCAGTTCCAGGACCGGTTATCGCTGGTCCCGTCATTGTTCGCTTCCCCGTTGGCCTGGTTGTGCTTGTCGTTGTAGGAGACAAGGTCCCGCAGCGTGAAGCCGTCGTGGACGGTAATCAGGTTCACTGACGTTGCGGGCCGGGAGCGGGAGCCCGGGTAAAGATCCGGCGACCCGCAGAAGCGGCTGGCGAACTCACCGAGGGCGACGTGCTGACTGCGCCAGAAATCGCGCATCGTGTCGCGGTATGTGCCGTTCCACTCGCACCACGGCAACGGGAGCCGGTCAAGGTCGTAGCCGTCGATCTGGCCGACCTGCGACAGATTGGCGACCAGCTTGGCCCTGGACACCACCGGATCCTGGGAGACCAGATCGAAGAACGCTGATGCGGAGCTGTCATCCTGGCGGCCGAGCGTGCTGGCGAAATCGAAACGGAAGCCGTCGACGTGCATCTCCGTCAGCCAGTAACGCAGCGAATCCATCATCAGCTGCAGCGTCACCGGATGGCCTGCGTTCAGAGAATTTCCGGTGCCCGTCGTATCGACGTAGTAGCGCGGGTCGTCGCCGTCCAGGCGGTAATACGCGGGGTTGTCCAGGCCGCGGTAGCACAATGTCGGGCCGAGGTCATTGCCCTCGCCGGTGTGGCTGAACGAGACGTCGAGCAGCACTTCGAGCCCGGCCGTGTGCAGCGCGTTGACCATCGCCTTGAACTCGCCGACCTGGCCGCCGCGCTGCCCCGCCCGAACCGCCGCCGAATAGCGCTGGTGGGGCGCGAAATAGCCAATCGTGTTGTAACCCCAGTAGTTCGTCAGCCCTTGCGCCACCTGGGACGCCCCAGAGACGCTTTCGTGAACCGGCAGCAGCTCGATGGTGGTCACGCCGAGATCGGTCAGGTGCGCGATGGCCGCTTCGTGGCCCAGGCCGGCATAGGTTCCGCGCAGTTCCGGCGGGATCTCCGGATGGCGCATGGTGAAACCCTTGACGTGCAGTTGGTAAATGATCGTGTCGGAGAGCCGGTAACGGGGCCGGGCATCCTCCCGCCAGCCGAATGCCTCGTCGGCGAGCACGAGGCTTCGTGGCACGCTGGCGGCGGAGTCCGCAGCGCTCGGCGCATCCGGGTCGCGGGCCGAGTACCCGAACACCTCCGGCCCGAACGTGAGGGTTCCGCTGAACGCCCGCGCATAGGGATCCAGCAGAAGCTTCGCCGGATTGCAGCGCAGTCCGCGGGCCGGATCGTAGGGCCCGGTGGCCCGGTACCCGTACGCCTGGCCCGCCCCTGTCCCAGGTACGGAGGCGTGCCAGAAGCCGGCATCGTGGTGCCGCAGCGGAATCTGCGTCTCTGCGCCGTTCTTGTCGAACAGGCACAGCATCATCCCGTCGGCGACGCCGGAGGCGACCGCGAAATCCGTGCCGCCGTCATGGACCGTAGCGCCCAGCGGGAACTGGCTGCCGGGGAGCGAGCCCGCGGCCTGCCCGGCTGCGGCCGTCATGGCCGGCCCTGCGGGTCGACGCCGCGGATGCGGCCCGCTGCGCCGGCGATGGTGAGGTCCGCCCGGACGTCGATTCGCTCGCTCATACGCTCCCTCGAAGTCAGTGAGATGCGAGCGGCGACCAGGCAGGGTCCGGGCCGGCCAGACCGCATATCTAGCTAACGGCATGCTAACGGCACGCCGCGAATCGGGCGCAAGAGCCCTGGCCCGGCCGGTGTGACCAACTGCCTGGGCGAACTTCGCGGCGAAGGACCGCACAACCTGACAAAGAGGCTATAGCCCAGGATTCTGATCCAGCCGCGTGCTCCGGCCGACCGGGTAACACGGGCGCGCCGGTCACGCGGCAAGGAGCCGCTGTGGCGCCGGGCAGCCGGGTGATGCAGCCGGGTGATATTGCAGGTCAGGGTTGAGGCATGCTTTGACCGGTGTTAGGTTTCGCCATACCATAACTACTTGTGAGAGTGGCACCGCAGCGGCCGCGGCGCAGCATGTCAGTGGCCGTTGAGGACTACGCCAAGGCCATCTACAAGCTTCAGTCCGAAGCGGCAGTCGACACTGTCAGCACCAATGACCTGGCCAGGCATCTCGGAGTGACGGCCGCTTCGGCGTCGGAGATGCTCAGGAAACTGGACGACCTGGGTTTGGTGACCTACGTCCCGTACCGCGGGGTCCGTCTCACCGAGGCGGGGCACAGGAGCGCACTGGCCGTCGTACGGCGCCATCGCCTTCTCGAGCTCTACCTGACTGTGGCGCTGGGTTTGTCGTGGGACCAGGTTCACGATGAGGCCGAGCGTCTGGAACACGCCCTGTCGCCGGAACTGGAGGCGGTGATCGCTGCCAAGCTGGGCAATCCTGCCCGAGACCCCCATGGAGACCCCATCCCGACCTCGGACGGCCGGGTGGAGGAGCCGCCCGCCCGCAGCCTGTCGGCGCTCCGGCCGGGCGAGCGGGGGATCCTTGTGCGGGTATCGGATGTGGAGCCGGAGATTTTGCGCCAGCTGACCCGCCTAGGCATCGCCCTGGGACAAGAGGTGGAGGTGCTAGCCGAACGTGAGCCGGCCGGGACGCTGGCCGTCCGCGTGGCCGGGGTTACGCACGCCCTGGCGGCCAGCGTGGTCGCAGTCATGCGGGTCGAGGTAGACGATCAGGCCTGACGGGACCCGGCGATGACGGATTCCGAGCCGTCCAGGTGTGCCCATG
>JBEKCN010000127.1:0-9832 GCA_050014855.1 Streptosporangiaceae bacterium
TGCCGGGGCGACAGGTCGACGCGGGCCAGTTCCATGGCCCGGTCAACGGCGGGGGACGGCATCTCGCGGGTGCTCCTTCGTCGTTGGCTGGCTGGCGGGGGGCTGGGCCGACGGGGGCTGGGCTGGCGGGGCCGGTTACCGGTCGTCGCGGTCGCCGCGGGAGGGCCGGTGTTCCTCGGCGAGCAGGGCGGTGAGCAGTTCCTCGTCCTCGGCGCTGAGGTCGGCGACGAACCGGGACAGCACGCCGGCCCGGTCCCGGCCGCCCCGCAGCAGCTGAAGCATGCGGTGCGCGGTCATCGAGGCCTCCGCGTCGGCGGGGCCGCCGGGCAACTCGTAGGCGAACCCGCGCGCGGCCGGGAGCCGGCTCACGGCGCCCTTGGCGTGCAGCCGGGACAGCGTGGTCATGATCGTGGTGTACGCGAGCTGATCACCCAGCTCGGTGCGTACCTCGCCGGGTGTCAGGGGGCGGCCCGCGGCCGCGAGGCAGCCCAGGACCTCCTGCTCCAGGGCGCCGCGGCGCCTGCCGGGTGGTCTCGGTGCCACCGGCACCCTCCTATCTACTACCATCGCCGTAGTACGACGTTGATGATCGTACCCGATTCGCCATCCGGGCGAGTCCCGCGTGGCGCGAAGGACGTGATCATGGGCGCGGTTTACCACATGACCTACCTGCAGGCCGTGGTCATCGGGCTGATCCAGGGCGTCACCGAGCTGTTCCCGATCTCCAGCCTGGGGCACACCGTGCTCGTCCCGGCCTGGATCGGGGGCACATGGGGGACCCTGGTCCGGCAGGAGAGCAGCCCGGAAAGCCCGTACCTGGCGTTCGTGGTGGGGCTGCACCTGGCCACGGCGCTGGTCCTGCTCGGCTTCTACATAAAGACCTGGGTACGGATCATCCGGGGCCTGATCACCAGCATCGTGACCCGCCGGGTGACCTCTGCCGATCAGCGGCTGGCCTGGCTGCTGGTCGTGGCGACGATCCCGGTGGGGATCGCCGGGCTCGTGCTGGAGCACCCGTTCCGGGTCCTGTTCGCCAAGCCGCTGGCCGCGGCCATCTTCCTGACCATCAACGGCGGCATCCTGTTCGGCGCCGAGGTGCTGCGGCGCAGGCGCGCCCCCGCGGGCGGCCCCGGAGAAGTGCCCCGCCGCGAGCCGCTGGCCCAGCGGGAACCGGTGGCCCAGCGGGCGCCGGCCACCCAGGCCGCCGGTACGGGCGCGGCGGGCCAGACCCAGCCCATGCCTGCCAGCGCGGCCGAGGCCGACGAGACGGTCTTTCTCGACGAAGCGGCCGAGCAGCGGCTGGCCGGCGTCGGCCTCATATCCGCCATGTGGATCGGCGCCTCGCAGATCCTGGCCCTGCTGGCCGGTATCAGCCGCGAGGGCGTGACCATGGCCGGCGGCCTGGTGCGCGGGCTCAGTCACGAGGACGCCATGCGTTTCTCGTTCCTGCTGTCGACACCCGTCATCCTGGCTGCCGGCGCGCTGAAGATCTCCGACCTCACCGGCTCGCTGGGCAACGATGTCCGCGGCCAGGTCCTGGCCGGCAGCGCCGCCGCCGCGATCTCGTCCGTGTTCGCCGTGGTCTTCCTGGCCCGGTACTTCCGCACCCGGACCCTGACGCCGTTCGCGATCTACTGCGTCGCGGTCGGCCTGATCAGCATCATCCGGTTCGGGTTCTTCTGACCCGCCGCTGGACCCACCCCAGTGCCCGGGTCGCTAGCCGCCCGGCGTGGCAGCGAGCCGGGCCGCGCCGGGCCGCCGGCCGTGGCCGGCGGAAGATCGCCGACCTCGCGAGGGGAGCGGATGAGTGACTCCAGCGGCAGCAACGCGCCTCCCGTCGTTGGCCAGGCCCGGCCCTCGCGGGCCCGGCGACGACGGTAGCAGGCGCCGTTCCGCCTGGGTCAGTCCGTGAAGGTGGGATCGGCGCCGTGTCGCGGCGCACGGCCCCGGGGCTCCTCCCAGTCCTCCTGGCGGCCCAGCGCGGTCAGGTCGAGCAGCGTGTACGTGCTGCCGAGCTGATCGGTGCCGCGGGCGTAGGTCGAGTAGGTGTGGAAGATGTCGCCGCCGTCACGCAGGAAGCAGCTCACGCCCGGCAGCTCGGCGGGCCCGTCCTTGGCCACGTCCGGCTCCGGCCGGTAGTTGTACTCCGGCTGCTCCGCGTCGAGTGTGACCCCGAAGTCGTAGTTGAACTCGCTGCCCGCGGCGGCGGAGTACCACGGCACCGTCCAGCCCCGGCTGGCCGCGTAGTCCTGCAGCTTGGCCAGCGGCGCGCGGGACACGAGCACGAAGGCGGTGTCCCGGGAGCCCAGGTGGGTGAGCACGCCATCGGACAGCTCGTCCACGCTGGCCGTGCAGCCGGGGCAGGCCGCGTCCCAGTCCGGGGCGAACATCACGTGCTGGATGATCAGCTGCCGGCGGTCGCCGAACAGGTCGGCCAGGGTGGCCTTGCCCCGGGGCCCCTCGAAGACGTACTCCGCGTCGATCCGGACCATGGGCAGCCGCCGCCGCTCGCGCCACTCCTCGCGCGACACCACTGCGGGCAGACTCATCGTGCAACCTCCTAGGGCCTTGGGCGAACCTCTAGGAAGGTGGACGCCCCCGCCGCGCCAGACTCATCGGGCTTGCGTGAATCAGGTGGCCGAGAATCGGCCGCGGCTAGCCCGCGGCGGCCCAGAACGCGCAGTGGTGCTCGGCCGCGAAATCCGTCTCCAGCTGCGGCCGGGGCGGCACCAGGGACTGCCACTGCGGGGCGCTGCGGGTGAACCTGGGCCAGCCGAAGCCCGGGGTCCCGAAGGTGGCCAGGTTGGTCCAGTCGCCCTTCATGACCGCGGCGAGCTGCTGCTGGGCGGGGGTCAGCGTGGCCGGGTACGCCACGTTGCTCAGCGTGAACAGGTACTGGATCTCCGAGGCGTGCGCCGCGCCGTAGGGGAACCCGAGCGGGGGCAGGTACAGCTCCGGCGCGTTCTCGTCGTTGAACTCGTAGGCGTACGTCGGGGTGTAGGCGGACAGCGAGTCCTCGGCGGTGAGCCCGGGGCAGGCGAAGATCGCGTCCGTGCCGACCGCGCCGAGCGCCACCGACGGGCTGGAGTAGCCGCTGAGCGGGTATTCGGCAGCGATCGCCGCGGCGGCGGCCGCGGGCACCCCCAGCGTGGCTTCGATCTCGGCCTGGTAGTTCGCCGCCGTCACCGGGGGCGCGCCCTCCAGCTCCGCCAGGCCGACGAACAGGCGCCATTCGTCATGGTTGGTCCCGATAATCACCGGCACGTGGCTGAACTGGCCGCTGGCCAGCGCGGGCCCGATCGACTGGGTCAGCACGGCCCCGTCCACGTCGGGCTCGTACCCCGCCGTGCTCGTGTTGTCCAGGATCGTCGAAACCGGCAGGCTGCGCAGGCAGGCGGCGGTGTTGCTGGCGCAGCCCACCTTGGCCGCGAACGCCGCGCCCGCGGCCTCGGCCTCGGCCAGCGGGGCCTGCGTCAGGTCGTAGGTGCCGCTTTCCACGATGGCCCGGGCGAACAGGCCGCGGGCGCCGGGGGAGACCAGCTGAGACAGCGTGGACAGGCCGCCCGCCGACTCGCCGAAGACGGTCACGTTACGGGCGTCGCCGCCGAAGCCGCCGATGTTGCGCTGCACCCAGCGCAGCGCCGCCTGCTGATCCATCAGCCCGTAGTTGCCGGACGGGCCGCCCGGGCGGCCGGCCAGCGCCGAGTCGGCCAGGAAGCCGAACAGGCCGAGACGGTAGTTGATGCTGACCACGATGACCCCGTGCTGCACGAGCGCGGCCGGGTTGTAGTCGTCGCTCTCCCCGACGACCAGGGCGCCGCCGTGGATCCAGACCATCACAGGCAGGTTCCGGCCGCGGGCGCCGGCCGGGGTGTAGACGTTCAGGTAGAGGCAGTTCTCCGACGTGCTGGCCACACCGAACGGCGAGCCCGGCTGGGCGCAGTGCGGGGCGAAGCTGGTGGCCTCGCGGACGCCCTGCCACGGTGCGGCGGGCTGCGGGGGCTGCCGGCGCAGCGCGCCCACGGGCGGGGCCGCGTACGGGATGCCCAGGTACTCGCTCACCGGGCCCGCCGCCTTGCCCTGCACGAGGCCGGTGGCGGTCGGGACGATCAGGCGCCCGCCCGGCGCTGAGGCCGGCGCGGCGGCGGCCGAGCCAGCGGTGGCGATGAGAGCGGCGGCCACGGCGAAGCCCGCGCCCAGCCGCGCCCACCGAGGGGCCCGGGAAAGTCTGCTCCATTGCATCCTCTTAGCGTCCCGCCGTGGCCGCACACAAGCAATCGCAAAAGCCCAGGAAGCGGGAGAAAAACCCGGCGGGCGTGCGCAGAAAACACACAATTCGGTCAGCCGCCCCAGGCGCAACGGGAGCTTTTGCGCCATCACGGGCCAGTTGTTACCGGCCGGGCGTTGCTGGCCGGGCGTTATTGGTCGGTTGTTACTGGCCGGGCGTTACTGGTCGGGGAGCGCGCTGCCGTGGAAGCCGAGCGGGATCCGGGCCGGCAGGTGGACGCGGGCCACCGGCTCGGCGGTGAAGTCCTGGGCGGCCAGCAGGACCAGGTCGGCGGCGCCGCGCTCCGGGTTGTGGATGAAGGCCAGCACGTACCCGTCGTCCTCGCCGGCGGTGGCCGAGGCGGGCGCGAACACCGCCTCGCCGGCGGTGGCGTCCCGGCCGAACTCGTGCGCCTCGGCGGTACCGGCGGTCAGGTCGTGCTTGAGCAGCGCGTTGGCGAACGCGCGGTCCGCGAGGTCGCCGCTCAGCGAGACGGTGTCCCGGCTGACCACGCCGATGGCCGCGCTGTACCCGTACCGGTGCGGCTGGCTGACGATCCGGTCGTCGACGCGCGGGAACTCCTGGGCCCGGTCATCCAGGCTCTGCTGGCGGACCGCGCCGGACCCGGGGTCGATGGACCACCGGTCCAGCGTCAGCGGGCCCTTCCCCTCCAGGGCCGATACGTCGTACGGATCGGGGGGCCGAGCGGAAGGGCCGCCAGCCGGGCCTTCCGCTCGCCAGCCGGGTACCTGATCTTCAGTGTGGCCAGGTGAGGCGTTACCGTCGGAGTGTCGCGTCGAACCAACGGGTCGAACCAACGGAGGTTCAGACATGCCGAGCGCCCGTATCACCAGCACCATGCAGGACGACTTCCCGCTCACGATCACCACGATCCTGCAGCACGGCGCCCGGGTGTTCGGCCGCAGCGAGTGTGTCACGTGGCAGGGGAACGGGGCCCGGCACACCAGCTACCGCGAGATCGAGCAGAACGCGCGGCGGCTGGCCAGTGCGCTGACCAAACTGGGCGTCGGGGACGGCGACCCGGTGGCCACGTTCAGCTGGAACACCCAGGAGCACCTCGAGGCCTACTATGCGATCCCCGGCATGGGCGCGATCGTGCACACGCTGAACATCCGGCTGCCCCCCCAGCAGGTGGCGCACATCGTCAACGACGCCCAGGACAAGATCATCATCGTGGACGGCAGCCTGCTGCCCGCGCTCGCGCCGGTCGTTGACCACTTCACCTCGGTCGAGGCCTACATCGTGATCGGCGAGGGCGACCCGTCGGTGCTCGGCGACCGCACGGTGTACTCCTACGCTGATCTGCTCGCGGCGGAGGAGCCCTCATTCGTCTGGCCGGAGCTGGACGAGCGCTCGGCCGCGGCGATGTGCTACACCAGCGGGACGACCGGCGATCCGCGCGGTGTCGTGTACTCGCATCGTTCGACCTACCTGCACGCCGTGGCCACGCTGCAGAGCGCCTGCACGGGTGCGACCGAGGCGGACCGGCAGCTCACGATCGTGCCGATGTTCCACGTCAACGCCTGGGGCATCCCGTTCGCGTCGTTCATGTCCGGCACCACCATGCACATGCCGGGTAAGTACATGACCGCGGCGGCGCTGGTCGACTTCATCGAGGCCGAGCACTCCACGATGGCGTCGGCGGTCCCCACCATCTGGGCCGGGATCCTCCAGGTGGGCGCCGAGCGCGAGATCAACCTGTCGTCGCTGCGGATGGGGACCTCGGGCGGGGCGGCGATGCCGCGCTCGCTGATGGAGGCGTTCCAGAAGCAGTACGGCGTCACGATCATCCAGGGCTGGGGCATGACCGAGACCTCTCCCGTCGGCGGGCTAGCCCGGCCGCCGGCCGGCGTCGAGCCGGGGACCGTTGAAGAGATGGACTACCGGATGAAGTCCGGGCGGCTGCTGGCCGGGGTCCAGCTGCGCATCGTGGACTTCGGAGGCCGGGAACTGCCGTGGGACGGCGAATCGACCGGCGAGATAGAAGTGCGCGGCCCCTGGATCACCGGCAGCTACTTCGGCGGCGGCCAGCCGGAGAAGTTTCACGACGGCTGGCTGCGCACCGGCGACATCGGCACGATGGACGATGAGGGTTACTTCCAGATCTCCGACCGGCTCAAGGACGTGATCAAGTCCGGCGGGGAGTGGATCTCCTCGGTCGAGCTGGAGAACCTGCTGGTCGGCAGCCCGGACGTGGTGGAGGCCGCGGTGATCGGCATTCCCGATGAAAAGTGGACCGAACGTCCGCTGGCCTGCGTGGTCGTCAGCCAGGACACCGACCCGGTGACACTGGCCGAGTTCCTGAACGGCAAGGTTGCGCACTGGCAGGTGCCGGAGAACTGGGCCTTCATCGAGGAGGTGCCCAAGACGACGGTGGGCAAATTCGACAAGAAGGTGCTCCGGGCCCGTTACCAGGCCGGTGAGCTCGACGTGAAGCGCACCCACGACTGAGCCAGCCTGCACCGGTCAGGCGGGCACCTTGTCCAGGAAGCCCAGGACCGAAACGATCTGGCCGTTGCCGGCGGCGACGGCCACGTCGAAGCCGATGACGAGGGGCTCACCGCCCTGCGGCCCGAGACCCAGGTGAAGCGGGCCTGCCGGTGGTGCGCGTCGACCGGGCCGGCCAGGGTGAAGACGAGCCCGGGAAACTGGTCCTGCACCGCGCCGATGGTCGCATCGATGGCATCTCGTCCGTGTGCTTCGGCCATCGGGTCGATGTACTCAGCGTCCGGCGCCCAGACTGCACCGATCAGCTTCCGCCGCGCAGCCGGATCCGTCTCGTTCCAGCAGTCGAGGTAACGGGCGATGACGTCATGCATGGGAGGTTCCTTCCGGTTGGGATTCCTGCTGACGTGGCCCATCCTGGCTGGCCCACGGGCGAGGGTCGATTACCTCGGACGTAAGGGCCTTACGATTCAGCACATGCAGGCGCGCAAGCTCGGGCTCAAGGGCGGCCAGCGGGTTTCCCTCGACGAACCGCCGGCGGGCTGGGCTCTGACTGACCCGCCGGACGGCCTGGAAGCCGTCGGCGCGGACGCTCCGGCGGACGTCATCGTCGCCTTCTTCACCCGCGCGGCCGAGATCGCCGCCCGCCTCCCGGCCCTGGCCGAGCGGATCTACCCGGCCGGGGCGGTGTGGGCGGCGTGGCCGCGGCGCGCGGGCGGCCATACCAGCGACATCACCGACAACGTGGTCCGCGAGCACGCGCTGGCCCTCGGGCTGGTCGACGTAAAGGTCGCGGCCATCGACGACGACTGGTCCGGCCTGCGCCTGGTCTGGCGCGTCGTCAACCGGGGCCGCTGACGGCCCGGACGGCACCGCCCGGCCAGCAAATCGTGGGTCAGGCGGTGGGCGTGGCGAGGCCCTCGATAACCTCCGCGCCCGGCAGGGCGGCGACCAGCGGCCCGGGCAGCCGGAGCTTGGAGCCCCGGATACCGGAACCGATGATGATGCGCGGCTGCTGTACGACGGCGGCGTCGATGAGCACTGGCCAGCCGGCCGGCAGTCCGACCGGCGTGATGCCGCCGTACTCCATGCCGGTCGCGGCCAGCGCGTCGTCCACCGGCGCGAACGACGCCTTGCGGGCTCCCAGCCGCCGCCGGACGACGCCGTTCACGTCCGCCCGGGTGACGGCGGTCACCAGGCACGCCGCGTAACTGGTCTCGCCGCCGCGCCGGGCCGCGATGACCACGCAGTTCGCGGACTCCTCCGGCGGGACGCCGTAGTGCTCGCAGAACGCCGCCGTGTCGGCGAGATCGGGATCGATCGCGGCAACCTCGATCTCGTCGCGGCCCTCGCCGGGCCATTCGGCGAGGGCCGCGGCGACTGGCTTGGCCAGCAGTTCCGGATGCGAGAGCGCGGGCCGCAGGTCGAGGTTCATGGCCCTATCAAAGCAGGCAGGCTAGCCGGCGAGGCTGCCTGTCCAGGTTTCCGGGCCGGTCTGCGGCTTGGCGTGCCGGTAGGTCGGCGGCCGCGTGCCCGGGTACAGCACGGTGACCCGGGAGAAGTACCGCTTGCCTGGGTGCTGGGGGACCGGTGCGCTGTGCCAGAAGACGACGTCCACCGGGAAGCTGTGGAATGTGCCCACCGAGCAGTCCGGCGCGCAGGCGTTGATCATCTGCGTTCCGGTCCCGCTGGCGAAGGCGGAGGACCAGGCTGACCAGGACAGCCTGGTCAGGTAGTCGTTCCTGTCGGCGCAGGTGAGGATGAAGGTACGCGGCCGGATCTGGCCCGGCAAGCAGTCGAACACGACCGGCGGCGCGGCGGCCCGGGCGTGCCTGGCGGCCCTGACCGCAGTGTGGCGGGCGGCAGTGTGGCGGGCGGCAGTGTGCCGGGCGGCAGTGTGGCTGGGCGCCGGGTGGCTGGTTGCGGCCATGGCCGTGCCCGCCATGAGGGCCAGGGCGACGGCCCAGGCGGCGAGCGCCGGGATGATGGCGGCGGCGACGAAACGTCCTCGTTTCATGATGGGTCCCCGTTCCCGTAGGGGCCAGCAATCTGGCCCTCGCTGCACGAGGCATCAGGATATGTATTTGGTCAGATTCGGAGAGTGATTGACACGCCAGCGGTTCACGGATGCAGCTTGGCGCCCTTGAAGACCTTGTCCACGGCGTTGCGCGGGCCGTCCACCGCCACCCCAACCAGGTTGAGCTCGCCGGCGGCAACGGCCTGCACGGCGGCCCGGTTGTCGTCGTCGTTGCTTCTATTTCTCGTCGCACGTCTATCACCGGCACAGCCACGACGGTTATTCGTTCGGCATGTCCGAGTCCGGAGCGCAGGCTTTCAGCTGCCGCGGCGGCAGCCACGTCAGCGCGGCAGGCATAGTCATGCTGTTCAACCCGGATGACCCGCACGAGCGGTCTGCACACCGTGCTGACCGGGACGTCGGCGCCGCTGGAGCAGCACGAGCACCTGGCCGGCGCGGTCTCGCGGCTGACCCGGCACGCCGTGTTCCGCGACCGGGGGACCGGCCCGGCCGGGCACGTGACGTCCACGTCCGCCGCGCGGGCCGCGGCGCGGATGCGCGATCTTCTGCACGATGAGTACGCCCGGCCGCTGACCGCCGACGATCTGGCCTGAGCGGTGGGCTGCAGCCGGTACGCGGCCTACCGCGTGTTTTCCGCGACGTTCGGCCTCGCGCCGAGCGACTACCAGCGCCAGGTCCGCCTGCGGGAGGCCCGCAGGCTACTGGGGACCGGCTCGTCACCGACCGAAGCCGGCGCCGAGGTTGGCTTCGCCGACCAGGCACACCCGACCCGGTGGTTCCGCCGGTGTTACGGAGTCACTCCCGGCGCCTACAGCCGCGCCGCCCGCTGAGCGGTACCAGCCGTAAGAGGTCCGTATGGTCCGGGCAGTGCTTAATCCCTTGGTACGTCACCTCTGGTTGCCTACCATGACGGGACCGTGATCATCGGCTCGGCTAGGGAGCGCATGGTGGGGTCCATCGACCGGCCTGTCCGGCCGGACCAGTCGGACCCGCGTGACCGTCCCGAGCGTCCCGAGCGTCCCGAGCGGCCGAAAACTCCGCAGGATTTCGACGCCAGGCTG
>JBEKCN010000128.1:0-7495 GCA_050014855.1 Streptosporangiaceae bacterium
GCCCGCCCGAGGTCGGCCGGGGAACCGTCGCCCACGCCCAGCAGGACCAGCCGGATCACTCCGTCCGGGGTACGCACCGCCAGCCGGGTCACCTCACCGGCCCGGCCAGACAGGTCGTACGCGGAAATCGCCTCGGCGGCGCTCAGGCCGGTGGCCGCGGCGAGGGCCGTGCCACCGGTGCCGGTCAGGGCCGCCCAGCCGTCCGGCGCCGCGTCATTGGCTGCTTCCTTGGCCGCCATGACCTCTGGCCGGCGGATCGGGACCGCGAGGAGGGAAGCGCCATCGGTACCGCCCGGGCCGGTCAGGTAGCCATCCAGCGGCCGCTGCCCGGCGGCCACCGTGGTGACATCGATATTGGCTGGCAACACTCAGCCGACGACAGTTTTCAGGGCATCGCCCAGCTTGGCAGCCTCATCGGCAGAGAGCTCGACGACCAGACGACCACCACCCTCGAGCGGCACGCGCATCACGATCCCGCGTCCCTCTTTGGTGACCTCCAGCGGACCGTCGCCCGTCCGCGGCTTCATCGCCGCCATCCTGCACCCCTTCTTCCCTGGATCCGCGCCGGACTCTTCTGGCTCTACGCATCCGCGGTCCCGGCGCCTGCGGCGGGAACCTGCCAGCCTCAACCGTCTCTGTCAGTCGCCCTATTATCCCGTGTTCGGACGCAGAATGGTAATGATCGCGTTCGAGCGGAGCGCCTGGCTGCGGCGCCGAACGCCTTTCCGGGCGACACGCCGGTGGTCCGGGCCACGAGCTGAGGGAGACGAAGATGACGGACAGCGTGCTCTACGGGACGACCGGAGCCGTCGCCGTGATCAGCCTGAACCGGCCCAAGGCGATGAACGCGCTGACGGCGGAGATGAAGGAGAGCCTGCTGGTCGCGCTGCGCCGCGCCGCCGCCGACCCGGTGCGGGCGGTCATCATCACCGGTAACGGCCGGGGCTTCTGCGCAGGTCAGGACCTGGTGGAGCACGCGGAGAAGCTGGCCGGGGACGGTACCGCCCTGGACACGGTGCGGGCGCACTACAACCCGATCGTGCTGGAGATCGTGACCATGCCCAAGCCGGTCATCGCCGCGGTGAACGGGGTGGCCGCAGGGGCGGGCGCAGCCCTAGCCTTCGCGTGCGACTTTCGGGTGGCGGCCCGGGCGGCGAGCTTCGTGATGTCGTTCGCGCAAGTCGGGCTGGGGGCCGACTCGGGCGTGTCGTGGACGCTGCAGCGGCTGGCCGGCCTGGCCCGGGCGACCGAGCTGCTGATGCTGGCCGAGCCGTTGCCCGCCGACCGGGCGTACGAGCTGGGCCTGATCACCACGGTGGCGCCGGACAGCGAGTTCAGCGAGACCGCGCTGGATCTGGGCCGCAAGCTCGCGGAGGGCCCGACCGCCGCGTATGCGGCGATCAAGGAGGCGCTGCTGTTTTCCGCCACGCACGGGCTGCCGGAATCCCTCGAGGAGGAGGCGGAGCTGCAGAACCGGCTGGGCAAGACCGCCGACCACAAGGCCGCCGCCGACGCCTTCGCTCGCAAGGAGCGCCCCCGCTATCAGGGTCACTAACTGGGCTGCCCCGTGCGGCTGCCGCCGGCCCGTGCGGGTTACGGCGAGGCGCCCGTTACCGGCCCAACGAACCGGGCCTCCGGCCCGGTGAGCGGCCGGTGTGTCGGCGAAGTACCACCGCGGGGCGCGCAGCGCAGCGGGGGGTTCCGGGGGGTCGCCCCCCCCGGGCCAGCACAGCTAACACAGGTGCTCTCCGAAGAAATCCAGGACGCGCCGCCACGAGTCCTCGGCGGCGTCCGGCTGATAGTCGAGCCGGGCCACGTGGGCCAGCGGCGCCAGGGCAGGCGGGGGCTTGCTCATGAAGCGGTGCCCGGCGTCGGGGTAGACCTTGATGTCGTGCGGCACGCCCAGGTCGGTCAGCGCCTTTTCCAGCCGTTCCGGCGGCTTGACGCCCATCGGGTCGCGGGCGCCGTAGCTGCCCACCACCGGGCAGGCGCCTTCCAGGGCGGTCTCGGCGTCGGCGGGGACGTCCCCGTAGTTCACGCTCGCGGCGGCGAACCCGTCCCGCGGCGCGCACAGGAGCGCGAAACCGCCGCCCATGCAGAAGCCGATCACGCCGGTCTTCCCGGAACAGTCCGGCCGCGAGGCCAGCCACGCCCGGGCCGCCTCCAGGGCGGTGAAGGCCGGGCCCGACTCCGCCTTGAGCTGCTGGATCGCGCCGCGTACGCAGCGCAGCCAGGGCTTGCCCAGGTACAGGTCGGGCGCAAACGCGAGGTAGCCGGCCGCGGCCAGCCGGTCCGCGTGCTGCCTGATGCCGTCAGTCAGGCCGAAGATCTCGTGGATGACCACGACCCCAGGCCAGCGCCCGGGAGGCGCGGCCCTCCCCGGGCCGCCAGGCACGGCCAGATACCCATGGGCTGCACCACCGTCAGCGGGGACATCAGGCATGGCCACAATGTCTCATACGGTCCCGGGACAATTTCCGGGCGCCCTGCCTCAGCCAGCCGGGCCTGGGCCCCCAGCACCCGGGTGACGGCGCGCGGGAACGGCGCAGCCCGCTGTCCCGCAGATAACGCGTTCGGGAGCCGGAGACGCGGAATCGGTGGTCAGCGGGACCATTCAGCCCGCCGGATCAGCCGGCGGACGGCCCGAGCCCGAGCGACTGGGGCGTGCTGGAGTCCGGTGAAGGCTGGTTCAGGCCCTCGTCGAGGGGACCGAACTCGGTCATCAGCGCCCGGCTGCCGCCCCACGGCGTCTGCTCCTCGGCGACCAGGGTGTTGGTCGTGAGCAGCAGCCCAGCCACGGAGGCGCCGTTCTGCAGGGCGGACCGGGCCACCCGCAGCGGGTCGATGATGCCCATGTCGATCATGTTCCCATATCGGCCCTCCAGGGCGTCGAAACCCTCGTCCGGCCCCATCTCCCTGATCTTGGACACCACCTCGGTGCCGGAGTACCCGGCATTGGCCGCGATCAGGTAGGCCGGCTCGGTCAGCGCCTGCCGCACGATGTTGACGCCGATCGCGTAGTCCTCGTTGAGGTCCAGGTCATCGAGTGCATCCTCGGCGTGCAGCAGCGCGGCGCCGCCGCCCGCGACGATGCCCTCGGCCATGGCCGCCCGGGTCGCGGACAGCGCGTCCTCCACCCGGTGCTGCAGTTCCTTCAGCTCCGCGCTGGTCGGGGCGCCGACGCTGATCACCGCCACCTTGCCGGACAGGGCGCCGATCCGCTCGCTCAGCACGTCCTCGTCGATCCCGAAGGTGGCCCGTTCCATTTCCGACCGCATCTGGGCGAGCCGGAACTCCACCGCGTCCCGGGAGCCCGCGCCGCCGATGATCGTCGTGCTGTCGGCGTTGACCCGGACCTGGGAGGCCCGGCCCAGCTGCTCGACGGTCATCGTCTCCAGGGAGAACCCGGAGTGCTTGCTGTGGACCTCCCCGCCGGTGAGCGCGGCGATGTCCTCCAGCTTGTGCAGCCGCCGGTCGCCGAAGCCGGGCGCCCGCACCGCCACGCACTGGAAGATCCCGTTGACGTGGTTGTGCACCAGCATGGACAGCGCGCTGCCCTCGACGTTCTCGGCCAGGATGATCAGCGGCCGCGGCGCGCGCATGATCTTGTCCAGCAGCGGCATCAGCTGCTGGACCTTGGTGATCTTCTCACTGGACAGGAGGATGTACGGGTTGTCGACGATGGATTCGAGCGCGGCGGGGTTCGTTACCATGTACGGGCTCAGGTACCCGTTGTCGAACTCGAAGCCCTCGACGAAGTCGACCCGCATCCCGGGCGTCGCGGACTCCTCGACGGTGACGATGCCGCCGTCGCCGACGGTGTACAGCGCCTTGGCGATCACGCGGCCGACGGTGTCGTCGTCGTTCGCGGAGATCGCGGCCACCCGCGCGTAGTCCTGCTCGGTCTCCACCGGGTGCGCGACGGCGCGCAGGCGCTCGACCAGCTTGCCGACGGCGAGGTCGACGCCGCGCTTGACCAGGACCGGGTTCCCGCCCTTGCCGATGGCCTCCATGCCCGCGTGCACGATGGCCTGGGCGATGACCGTCGCCGTCGTGGTGCCGTCCCCCACGATGTCGTTGGTCTTGATCGCGGCTTCCTTGACCAGCTGCGCACCCATGTTCTCGAACTGGTTCTTCAGGTGAATCTCACGCGCGATCGTCACGCCGTCGTTGGTGACGACGGGCGATCCGGTGATCTTCTCCAGGATGACGTTGCGCCCCTTGGGGCCGAGCGTCGACTTCACGGCCTCGGCGAGCTGGTCGACTCCGGCCAGCAGCAGGCTCCGGGCTTCCTCTTTGAAACGCAGTTCCTTGGCCATTGGTGTCCTCCTGGGACTTACGGATGCGGCAGATGGAGAGCAGGCGGGCAGACGGGCTAGGGGACGAGGATGGCCCGGCCGCGGACCCGCCCGGCGTCGAGGTCGCTGAGCGCTTCGACCGCGGCGTCCAGGGGGTAGGTCCGGGTGTGCAGGGTGACCTTGCCCGCCTGGGCCAGCGCCATCAGCTCGGCGAGCTCGTTGTAGGTGCCGACGATGTTGCCGATGATGTTGCGCTCGGTGGAGATGATGTCCAGCGTCGGGATCTCCAGGGTGCCGCCGTAGCCGATCACGAAGTAGGAACCCCCCGGGGCGGTCATGTTCCAGCCGTCCATCTCGGCGCCCTGCTCGGCCACGAAGTCGAGCACGACCTCGGCGCCGTTGCCGCCGGTCAGGTCCTTCACCGCGTCGACCTGGCCGCCGTCGCCCACCACGGTGTGCTGCGCGCCGAGCTGCTCGGCCAGCTTCAGCGCGTCCGGGTTACGGTCCACGACGATGATGCGCGTGGCGGTCAGCGCGGCCAGGCACTGGACGCCGATGTGGCCCAGGCCGCCGGCCCCGATGACCACGCAGGTGGTGCCCGGGTACAGCAGCGGGATGGCCTTGCGGACCGCGTGGTAGGCCGTGATGCCGGCGTCAGCCAGCGCGGCGACGTCCTCCGGCCTGGTCTGCGGGTTCAGTTTGACGCAGGCCCGGGCCGAGGTCAGCAGGTACTCGGCCATGCCGCCGTCGGTGGACAGGCCGGGGAACGAGCTGTTGATGCAGTGCATGTCGTCGCCCGCCCGGCAGGCGTGGCACAGCCCGCAGGTGGGGGTGGGGTGCAGGATGACGGTGTCACCCACGGCCACGTTGGTGACCGCCGAGCCGATCTCGTGCACCCAGCCGGCGTTCTCGTGGCCCAGGGTGTACGGCAGCGGCGTGCCCATGGCCGCGTCCCACTGGCCCTCCATGATGTGCAGGTCGGTACGGCACACCCCGGCCCCGCCGATCTTCACGATAACGTCGAGCGGACCGCTGATCTTCGGGTCGGGAACCTCGTCGATCTGCGGGTTCTGGTGGAATGCGTGCAAGCGGACGGCCTTCACTGGTCCTCCTCGTCCTCCGTGCCCGGCCCTGGTGAGTCGTACCGGTGCGCGAGCATGCCGCGGCAGATGCTGCCGTTGGACTCGATACTGATCCGCGTCGTGCGGGCCTTGCGCAGGTGCAACGGCACCGCGTCGTCGCTGATGGCCGCCCCGGTCTTCGGGTCGATCAGCAGCGGCGCGTCGTCGCCGGCCGGCAGGCCCAGCTCGGCCCGGCGCTGCCGCAGCCGCTCCAGCGCGCGCGAGCCCGGCACGTCGCCCAGCACCATGCCCCGCAGCCGCGCCGGGTCGGTCCCGGCCACGATGAGCGGCCGGCACACCTGATCGGTGCCGGCCATGACTGCCTTGCGCAGAAAGTCGGCGCGTAGCTCGTGCAGCTCGCCGACCGCCTCGCCGTCGAACGACTGGGCGAAGCCCGCGTGCGCGGCCACGCCGCCGTTGATCGCATCCGAGGCGAAATGATCTTCCAGCACTATCTCGGCGTGCCGCACCCCCGGCAGCGCCGCGACCGCGTCGTAGGCGTCCGCCACCATCAGGAAGGCGAAGTTGGGCGCGCAGAAGTAGGTGGGCAGCCGCAGCCGGACCTGGGCGTCGCCGGCCGCGGAAAGGGCGCACGACGCCACGAACCCGAGCGCCGTGATCGGCTCGTCGAGCTCCGGGTCGCGGACCGTACCCAGCGCTTCGAGCAGTCGGGGCGGCCCGGAGGGTCGTCGCGACGTATCGCCAGTGCCCGCCGGGCCGGGCCCGGGGGTGTGCTCCCCCGGGCCCGCTCCAGTGGCGGTGGTGGCGGCGGTCATGCCCCCGCGACCGGAGCCGCTTCGTCCACCAGCTTGGCGTCGTCCTGCTCGGCTGGCGCGCCGCCGGTGTCGTCCTTCAGCTGGTACTCGGCCGGAACCTCGATGCCGTACAGCTTGGCGGCGTTCAGGCCGAGAATCTTCTTCTTGCCGGCCACGCCGAGCCGCGGGTAGTCGGAGAACTCCTCACCGGGGTAGTCCCAGTCCACGAAGCCCTCGATCTGCCACTTGGGCTCCCAGATCCCGTAGTCGCTGCCGAACGTCATCTTGTCCTCGCCGACCCAGAACAGCAGTTCGCCCATGACCTTGGCGAAGAACTTGGGCCGGGCGAACATCAGGCCGCCGATGACCACGGACAGGCCGGCGTAGACGTTGGGCTCCTGCGTCGCCATGAAGCAGAAGTCCTCGATCCGGGGCAGGCCCACGTGCTCGACGATGAAGTTCAGGTCCGGGAAGTCGGTCGCGGCGTGGTCGACGTCGGCCACATCGAACGCGTCCTTGTCCAGCGGCCAGATCGTCGGGCCCTTGTGCACGTGCACGTTCTTGATGCCCAGGTTCTGCGCGGCCTCGAGGTACCGGTAGCAGGCCGGGTCGCTGAGCTTGTAGCCGCGCGAGCCGTTGTTCCACTCGGCGGTGTAGAGCTTCAGGCCCTTGGACCCGTACCGCTCCACGTTGGCCCGCAGGGTCTTCAGGCCCTCGTCGCCGTCGCGCGGGTCGAACCGGGTGTTGGCGATGAACTTGCCGGGGTGCTTCTCGCCCAGCGCCGCGTTGCGCTCGGTGGTGTTGAAGCCCTCGGCGTACCACTCCTTGAGGTACGTGGGCTGGAAGATGGCCACGTCCACATGGCCGTCTTCGAAGACGTCCTTCATCAGGTCGTCTTCGGAGTACGTCTCGAAGTGCTCCAGGGTCCAGTGGGTGTCGGGCGGGCCGAGCGACTGGTACGCGTGGAAGCACTCGATCCAGCCCTTGGCGTACTGCTCGGCGCCCTTCACCCAGTTGTCCGGGCCCGCGGTCCAATAGTGCATATGACTGTCAACTACGAAGTACTTCTCGCCGTCCTTCTCGTACACCATGCCTCCTTGCCGAGCTGAATCGGGTGCGTCCGCGCTGGCCGCTAGCTTTGTGGAGTGAGGTCGGTGAGGTCGAAGCCGATGTACTCGGCCGCGTCCTCCGGGTTGGAGAACATGATCGTCCGGTCGTCCAGGTGGACCATCCGGCCGTAGTGCGTCGACATGTTCTCCTCGAACTCCGCGGCGTCGAAGAAGCCAGGCTCCTCGCCGAGCGCATCGGAGATCTCGTCATA
>JBEKCN010000129.1:0-7475 GCA_050014855.1 Streptosporangiaceae bacterium
GGCAGCCGGGCGACAGCGCCGAAGTCGAGCACGCCCAGCCGCCCGTCGGCAAGCAGGCGGAAGTTGCCCGGGTGCGGATCCGCGTGCAGGAGCCTGACCCGCGCAGGACCCGAGAACAGGAAACGGATGATCATGATGCCCGCCCGGTCCCGCTGAGCAGCCGTGCCGCCGGCGATGATGCTGGCGAGTGGGATGCCGTCAAGCCATTCGCTGACGAGCACGTGGTCGCTGACCGAGACCACACCTGGGACGCAGACGTCCGGGTCGCCGGCGTAGGCGGCGGCGAAAGCCTGCTGGGCGGCAGCTTCCAGCCCGTAATCAAGTTCCTCGGCCACCCTGTCCCGCAGCTCGGCGAGCAGCGGCTTGGCGTCCAGGCCAGGCATGAGCGCGCCGAAAAGCCGGGCGAAGCGGCTCAGCTGTTTGAAGTCGCTGATCAGCGCCCTGTCCGCGCCCGGGTACTGGATCTTGACGGCAACCTGGCGCCCGTCGTGCCAGACGGCACGGTGTACCTGGCCGATGGAGGCGGCGGCCGCCGGCTGGTCGTCGAACTCGGCGAAGCTGGCCCGCCACTGCTCGCCCATGTCGCCCGCCAGCACCTTGTGAATAGTCCGGGCAGGCAACGGCGGCGCGGATTCCTGCAGCCTGGTCAGGGTGGCCCGGTACGGTTCGGCGATCTCCGGGGGCAGCGCAGCCTCGAATATGGACAGCGCCTGCCCGAGCTTCATCGCGCCACCCTTGAGCTCGCCAAGGACCCTGAAGACCTGATCTGCTGTCCGCCGCTGGATTTCCTGGGTCACCAGCTCAGCTGGCCGACCGCCCAAGCGCTTGCCGGTTCCCAACGCGGTCCGGCCGGCGAACCCGACCGGCAACCCAGCCAGTCTGACCGTGCGGGTGACAGTGTGGCGGGGCAGATCGCTCATGCTCCCATTCTCCCCTATGCCAGGCCTAATGCACCGCAGTGATCGAATGCACCGCCGGGCGGTAGGCCATCGGATGCGCGCGGCGGTACGGGGGGGCGCGTTGTCGGGTTACGACGGTCCGAGTGACCTGAGAGCTGTTTCGTGGCCGTCAAGGTGGATGGCCTCGCAAATCTCTGCTGTCTAGGTCCGGGCCAGCCCGTTTGCATCCTGTCCTTCCGGGTCGGCGCGGGCGAGCCCGATGGACCAGTTCGCCTGTACCCCGGACACGACTTCGCGTCGAGATCGTCATCGGCACAGACCAGCTTCCCCGCGATACCCGGCCGACATCTCGCGATCCGGGCATCGTTCCTCGGCCCCTTGACCCGGATCGCGACCTGCTGGTCATCACCACCGCCCCTCCCAGGGCCGGTGCGGTAGGTGGCGCTCCCGCCCAGGCTAGGTGCCGGGCAGGGGCCTACCCGTCGCTGCGCAGACCGGACAGGCCCCCGCCCGTGGCTGTTGCGAGCATCGTGGGGATCGCCTCTTCGTTCAGGAAGCCGCCGGACTGGTGCTGCCAGAGGCGGGCGTAGGTGCCGCCGAGGTCGAGGAGCTCCTCGTGGGTGCCCTGCTCGATGATCCGGCCGCGGTCGAGCACGATGAGCCGATCCATCCGGGCGACGGTGCTGAGGCGGTGCGCGACCACGAACGCGGTCCGGCCCTCCATCAGCCGCCACAGCGCCTGCTGGACCAGGCCCTCGCTCTCGGAGTCCAGCGCGCTGGTCGCCTCGTCGAGCAGCAGGATCGGCGCGTCGCGCAGGATCGCCCTGGCGAGGGCGACGCGCTGCCGCTGCCCGCCGGACAGCTTCACGCCGCGCTCGCCGACCAGCGTGTCGAATCCGTCGGGCAGGGCATCGACGAACTCGGTCACGTGCGCCGCCTCCGCCGCCTGACGGATCTCGGCGTCGGTCGCCCCCGGGCGGGCGAACGCGATGTTCTCGCGCAGCGTCCGGTGGAACATCGCCGGGTCCTGCGGCACGTAGGCGATCAGGCCGCGCAGGTCGGCCTGCCGCAGCCTGGTGATGTCCTGCCCGCCGATGAGGATCCGGCCTTCCTGCACGTCCGTCATCCGCAGCAGCAGCCGGGTCAGCGTGGTCTTGCCGCCGCCCGACCGGCCGACCAGGCCGATCCTGGTCCCGCTCGGCACGTCGAGGTCAAGACCGGTAAACAGCGGCGGCCCTCCGGCGTGCGTGAAGCCCACGCCTTCGAACCGGACGTCGGACGGCCCGTGCCGTAGCGGCTCGGGCTCGTCGGGGTCCGTCACGGTGGCCGGTGTCAGCAGCAGTTCGGTGAACTGCGCGGCCTCGGTGAGCGAGCTTTCCAGGTTCCGGTAGATCTGGTTGAACTGGAACATGATCGACATCGCGTTGGAGAAATAGGTGAACGACACGAAGATCGCCTCGATGCCGTGCGCGCCGGTGCCGAGCGCGATCGCGAGCAGCAGCCCGACCGCCTGGGCCCCCACCGACATCGGCGCCACGACCGTGTCGATGCGCAGGTTGCTGTAGTCCCAGGAGAGGATCGACTTGCGCCGCTGCTCCGCGACGCGCGCGGCGTGCTCGGCGGCCTCCCGCCGTTCCGCGGCGAACGCGCGGACCGTGTCCATGTTCGCGAGGCTGTCGGCGACGTGCCCGGAGACGCGGGCGATCGCCTCCTCGCGCTGGTCGACGAGCCGCTGCCGGCGGCGGATCAGCGGCACGACGCCGATGGCGGTGACCGCGAGCAGTCCGAGCAGCGCGGCAACGAGCCAGGGGCTGTAGCGCCACAAGATGACGCACGCGAACCCGATCGGCACGAGGTTGCCGACGACGTTGAACATGAGCGTGTCGGCGAACTCCTCGAAGCAGGTGGCGAAGCTCAGCGCCCGCTTAGTCAGCGACCCGGCGAAGTTGTCGTGGTAGAACGCGGCGTCCTTCGCGAGCAGCTCGTCCATGCCGATCACGTAGAGGTTCTCGATGGCGTAGCCGTCGAGGCGGTTCATAAAGTGCAGCCCGATCCGCCACAGCACCTCGGAAAACAGCAGCAGGCCCGCGAAGCCAAGGACGTACGGCACGGCTTCGCTCGCGGTGACGGCGCCATGGGACGTGAACCGGCCGATCAGCGCGGCAACGATCAGCGGCGCGACATAGGAGATGCCGGTGGAGCCGAGCGCGGGCAGCAGCATCCCCGGCAGGGCGAAGCGCCGGAGCAGCGCCATCTGCCCGCCGTAGTAGCGCAGCACGAGCAGCACCGCGCGCTTCCGGTGCGGTCCGCCGCCGCCATGGTCAGGTCCCGCCACCGTCCCTCTCCCCTATTCCGAGCAGCCAGCCACTGGCTATCGTGCGGGAAGGAGAGTTCCGACGGCCACCTATTTTTCGGCCGCAGTCACTGGAAAGGACCGGGTCACGAGGAGATCGCCACATGAGCGCGCACGACACTTCAAACGAACTGCTGCACATGCGCCATGCACTGAGACACTGGTGCTCAGAAAACCCCGCGCGGACTTCGGCTCGACGTGAGCGAATCTGGCAGGGTGCCGCCAGAGGCAATGTGCAATGAAATCTTGAAACGCTATGAAATGATTCTCTCACCTCGCGGCTCTTGCGTGCCTGCTCCTGCCGGTTGTACTTGGCCGCTCTCCGGCGCATGCGCACCCGTAGATGGCGGCTGGAGGACGGGTAAGCAGCGGGTACTGCCGAATCCCCAGGCGTAGTTGGCGGGGGCCCCCAGGTCTTCTTGGCGGGTCCGTACATGATCTTGTATCGGGTGGATCGAGGCAGGCCCGCTGCCCTGCTGAGCGATCTGCGGCCCTCGCCTGGCAACCTGGCCAGGCGAGAGCCTGAAATCAACTCGACCCCGCTCGCCTCGCCTGGTACGGTCGCGAGCTTGTTCTCACTGCGGGGAGCCCATGAGATCCGCGTGCGGCCGCCCCGGCAGTTCCCATGCTGAGCGTAGGCTTCGTCAATGGCATGCCGTATCGGTGAGCTCGTGCTCAAGTGCCGCGATCCCGAGGCGCTGGCGCGGTTCTGGTGCGAGGTCCTGGACTTCACCGAACTCGATCGCGAAGAGGAGGGCTGCATCGAGATAGGCCCGCGCGAAGGGTTCGGCGGCCCGCAGCCGACGATCTTCCTCATCCGCAACGACGAGCCGAAGAACGGGCCTGCCCGGCTGCACGTCGATGTCAACCCCACCGACCGCGATCAAGGCGCCGAGCTCGAGCGCCTCCTGGCCGCCGGGGCCGAGCTCATCGACATCGGCCAGCCTGCGGAGGCGTCCTGGCACGTCCTCGCCGATCCAGAAGGCAACGAGTTCTGCCTGCTCAAGCGCCGCCTCGACCCGCTCTGACGGCCCTCGCCCAAACGATCGGCCTCGGCATAGCGGGACCTTTCGATTTTCCGCCCGTCTGGCCAGCTCCATTTGGGTGAGCCCGGCGGCCGCACGCAGCGCCCTGATTCGTTCCGCGAAGGCTGCTCTGCGGGCTGGAACGCAGCCGCCAACAAAACCTGGGAACCGCCATCTATAACTGGGGGTCGCAGCCGACAGGACCCTGACAGGCGGACACGTGGCCAACTGTCCGCAAAATAGCCAAATAGATGCGATCCCTACAGGTTTGCAGGGATCGCCTCATCTTGATCAGCGGGGTGCCTACCTGATCAGCAACCTGATCAACGGCGCTCGCATGTGATCAGCCGCGGCCTGGCCAGGGCAAGAGCGGCCTGTGCTCGTCGCGGGGCTGATCAGGTAGCTCGCGGGCGACCGCACCGCGACTGATCAACAACGCCGAGGACGCAGGTCGGACTGATCAGATGAGCCGTAGCGCGCAACGGGCACGCGGCGGGAACCGGGTTCCTGGCCGCCGGCGGTGGAAGGCGTGGCGCCCCCGCGCGTTACGGTCATCTGGTACGAGGACGGCAAGGCGACTGACGGCCCAGACGGGCCAGCGGGAGAGCTCCGCGACTGCGAGCAGGCGCTCCGCAGAGCCGGTTTCCGGGTCGAGTGCACGTCAGAGGGCACAGGTGGGTGCCTGCTCGCCTGGCGGTAGTGCCGTTCTGATGAGAGCCGGGACAGTCAGCTCGAACCTGACGCGCTCAAGCTCGGCTTCGATCTCGGCCTCGTTTCCGTAGACGATCTCGTGCTGCATGACCGGCACGTCGAACGTGCTGGACATGATCTCGTTGACCGCCGCGTCCACGAGTTCCACCCGGATCATGTTGCCGCAGGATCGGCGTTCCCTGCCCCGCCCGGCGCAGCGGTAGTAGAGGTAAGCACGGTCCCTGCTTGTTGCCCGGTGCCGGTAGGCGGCCCAGTCTGAGAGATCAGCACCCGCACGAAAAGGTGCCCAGCCGAGCAAGCACGCCAGGGCGAACGTGACCTGCTACGGCACGGCACTAGCTATCGTGTCCGGTCCGGGGCAACCGGGACATGCGCCGAGGAGAGTGAACAGTTGCCGCCAGGCCGGGTGGGGATGGTGATCTGCTCGACCTGGTGGCCTCCGAGGGTGAACGACCGGGGAATCATGCAGGCCTGGCGGCTCCGGTATTGCATGCGAGGCCGCGATCATCCCTCACCCATCTCACCGGACGCCAGTACCCACGTGCGACGGCCATGTGCGGCGGGTAGTGCCCCTCTGCCAGCTCGCAGTGCAACAGGGAGTAGATCCAGACATCGGCACACCGCCGACGATTCGCGCCGTCCGGCTGCGGCCTGAAGCCAGGCGGCGGCTCGGGCCCCGTGGCCTGCCCGGCGGCCAGTTGCAGCGCCTCTTCGAAGGACCCGGCCTCTACCACGTCGTTATAGAACCGCCCTGCGTAGGTGTGCTCTCTCAACGTGACGTTGAACGATCGCTGCCTGGAACCAGGCGGCGGTCGGGATGCGGTGGCCTGTCCGGCGGCCAGTTGCAGCGCCTCTTCGAAGGACCCGGCCTTCACGACGTCGTTATAGAACCGCCCGGTATACGTGTGCTCTCTTAACGTGATGTGGAACAACGGCATAGGCAGCACTTTATTAGGCACTGGTTTCGACGACGTTTCCGCCCAGCCCCGTGATCGCCGTGCCGGGCTTGTTGGTGGCGTGCTACTGCCCGGGTGTGACGCCCCACTGGGCTGCCAGCTCCTCCACCCAGGTGGTGGCGGCGGCCGGATGGGCTGGTGGCGTTGCCACCACGACGAACTCGGTCACGCCGACCCCGGCAAGTTCGGGTAGCATGCCGGGGCTGCCATCGGCCAGCGCCACGGCCACGCTCAGCTCGCGCAGGCTACGGCCGCGCCGCTCGCACTGCCCGGCCAGTGCCCCAACCCGCTCGGCGACCGCTCTCACGGGGAGGTTGAAGCCGTACCAGCCATCCCCGAAGGCCGCCACGCGCTCAAGTGACGCATCGCTGTTGCCCCCGATCACAACCGGGATGCGCCGGCCGCGCACGGGCTTGGGGTTGACCCTTATTGATTCGAACCGTGTGAACTCGCCGCTGAACGAGGCGACGTCATCGGCCCACAGCGTGCGCATAGCAGCGACATACTCCGCCGTGCGTCGTCCGCGTCGGGCGAACGGGATGCCGAGCGCGGCGAACTCTTCGGCCGACCAGCCGATACCTACGCCCAGCGTGAGCCGCCCGCCGGACAGCACGTCTAGCGTCGCGGCTTGCTTGGCTGACACCACCGGGTTGTGCTCGGGGAGCAGCAGCACGCCCGTCGCCAGCCCGATCGTGGTGGTCACGGCAGCGATAAAGCTCAGGCCGAGCAGCGGATCCAGCCAGTCGGCCGTGGCCGGAACAGCAATCCGGCCGTCAGCCGAGTACGGGTAGCGTGACCCGGGCTGGTCCACCAGCACCACATGCTCCCCTGACCACAAGGTGGCGAACCCGGCCGCCTCGGCCGCCAAGGCAACAGCCCGGATAACCTCCGGGTGGGCGCCGGTGCCGATGCCCAGCGCGTGCAGCCCAACCCTCATCTGTCCTCCCCGCCGAGCGCGGTCCGCCAGGGCACTCTGGCGGTACGCCTCATCCTGCCAGGCGGCGGGCAGGGCGCCAGGAAACGCCCGCCTGATCACCCCGCTCCGGGGAGGTCCGTCCCCCGAGCACAGACCAGCACGCCCACCTTCGAGAGTTCTGGTGCCAGGCATGCCTTGTCCTGCACGCCGCATGGCGCCTCGGGCGAGGCGTCTACAGTCAGCCCAGGTATCCTGCGGAGCTTCTCCTGGCCACCAGGCAAGGTCCGTATATCCTGGGCGGATGATGCGGATGAGCCGATCCGGCCGGTGCCATGTTGTCCGGGGCGGATGAGGTACGCGCCCAGGCGCAGGAGGTGGCCGGTGGATGGTCACCGCCTGGCGCGCCTAGTTCATGGCGCCTGACCGCCGCGCTGTTCGAGGCGATCGCGGCTGACGATGAGCTTCTGGAGCAGCTGGCCGTGCTCCCGCCTGGCCGGCTGCCCGCGCTGCTGGCCAGCGCGGCCGTTGCCTTTTTGGTGCGGCGTGACCGGCCGGTCCCGCTGGCCAGCTACTTCCCCGAACCTGGCGGGTCCCAGCCGCGGTTCGACGATGGGT
>JBEKCN010000130.1:0-7467 GCA_050014855.1 Streptosporangiaceae bacterium
CCGGGCATGCTTTCCCCGTACGGGGCTGTAGACGGCCGGTACGCCCGTCTTCTCCTGGATTTCCCTGGTCGTCCCGGGAATCACGGTGCTGTTAACCACGACGACTTCAGGCTCATAGAGCGAGACGTAGCCGGACGCGGACGAGACGAATTCGGAGGTGTACGGGAAGCAGAGATGAAGGACTTGGACGCTGTCGAAGGACCGGTCCTCGATGTCCCTGCCCGCAGCGTGGTGTGCTGTGCGCAAGATATTCAGCAACGGGCCTCCGATCTCCCCGAGGCCAACCACCAGCACCGCTGCGTCAGTGGACGTCTCGGTCTTGATGGCGTCTTCGCTGGAGGGCATTCCGGCTACCGCCGATGAAACCGGAGAACTGCTCAGATTAGGCATGCTTTGTCATCTCCTTGTCCTTCTGCCCGGCGACTCGCGTTCGGCGAACCTGGCCGGCCAGGGGGCTGCGCACCCTCGCCCTGCGCCACGAACGCTGTTCCGGGGAGCCAGCCAGAGCTTCGACGGTTGTCACGAGCGTCTCTTTCTGCGCGGGCCAGTCGAGCTTGTCCAGCTTCGTCCGGCTCCTGGCCGCCCGCTGTTCGGCCGCCGCAGGATTGGTCAGGAGGGCCCGGATCGCCCGGGCGAGATCCTCCGCGTTCCCCGGCTCGAAAAACAGCAGTTCGTCATCGGAAAAGTAGTGCCGCATCGTGGCGATGCCCGAGCAGATCACCGGCAGTCCGAGAAGGACGTACTCGGCGACCTTCATCGAGAACACAAGGGAACCGAAGACGCCTCCACGCTGTGGTGAGATTCCCGCAGCCGCGTCGCTCAGCAGGGCAGGGATCTGGTCATTGGGCACGAAACCCCGGAACTCAACGCGGTCCGCAACCCCCAGCTCCTCGGCCAGCCGCACTACGGACTCCAGGGCAGGGCCTTCTCCGATTACCCGGAACCGCAACGAAGGAAATTCGTCCGCCAGCAGGGGAACCGCCCGCACAACTAGATCGAGACCATTCCGGTGAGCGATGCTGCCGCTGTACACAATCCACTCGAAGCTCGCTGCATCGCGGGGCGCCTCCAATGGGGCGAAACGCCGAGGATCCGGAAGGTTCATCACCACTGACACCGGCCGTGACGATATCGCGCTCAGCCGACGCCGCATCGACTCGTTGACAGTAATCAATGTGTCTGAAAATGAAATGCTGATCCGTTCCTCGGCATTCGCCAGGTGCTGAACCCACGGCGGAAGATCACGTCCACGAATAGCCGTCAGCAGCTCGGCTGCGGGATCATGGACATCAAGGACGATCTTGGCTCCGCCGATCTTGGGGAGCAATCCGGCGAACACCACAAAGTTCGGCATGTTGTGCACGTAGACGACGTCGTACCTCCGCCTGGGCTGGAGCACGCTCACCAAGACGAAGGCCCACGAAAAGAAGGCGCCGTACTCGAACGCGTAGCGGGCTAGCCCGGTCTGCTTTTTCTGCATGCGAAGTAGGCGGATGCGAAGGGGCCCGCCGTCACCGCTCGCTTTCGTCCCGTCGTGGGAGACGGCGAAGACGTCGACCTGGTGGCCGCTCTCGGCCAATGCCTCGGCGGCCCGTTTGACGCGAGGGTCGAAGGCATACAAGGTATATGCGATCATGGCGATTCGCACGTCATCCTCCTGCCTCCCTCGTGCGCACGCCTGGGCGCGAGGTTCCTTTCCTTCCTGCCAGGTCAGTCACGGGAGGCATTCCTCCACGTGCTGGCCAGCCGGTACCGGCTGGCCGATCCGTTGTCGGCAACCACCCGCTCATCCAGGACGGGGAGCTCCGCTACCGCCCGGCGCGCCACAGCAGGGTTGCCGAAGGCAACGACCGCCGCGGGGATGTCGCGCGTGACCACAGATCCGGCGCCTACGATCGCGCCCGCCCCAATACGGACGAACGGGAGGATGGTGACGTTGACGCCAATCTGGGCCCCGGCACCGATCCTGGGACCAGCCATAAGCTGGGCGGAGCGCTCATCACCGGGGTAGAGGTCATTGGCCACCGTCACCCCCGGTCCGATAAAAACGTCGTTCTCGAGGTCGCTATATTGGGCCACGTAGCAGTTGCAGTGGATTTTTACCCGGTCCCCGATCCGACAGCCGTAATCAACGACGCTGTTGCTCCAGATTGAGACGTCATCGCCAATCTCGCAGTCTTCCCGCACGACCACGCCGTGCCCGGTCTGCAGGCTCCGCCCGATCGTTGAGCCGTCGTAGAGTACGGTTCCGGACCGGAGCCTGGCCCCGGTCCCGAGAATGAGCGGGCGCCCGTCCGCTCGCGACGGCGAGTAGCCCACGAGCACACCATCGTCCGCCAGGATGGACAGCCGTCCCTGCGGCTGGGCGTATTCACTCGACATCGATCAGCTCCGCGCTGGCGGCCATTCTCTGCAGGACGTCGCTAAGCGCCTCACAAACAAAGTCGACCTGACCATCTGTCAAATGCGGGAACATCGGCAACGACAGCAACTCGCTGGCCGCCTTCTCGGCTACTGGCAGCGGGCCATCGGCGAACTGCCGGAGCGGCGGTTGCAGGTGACACGGCAAGGGGTAGTGCACGCCGGTCTCGATGCCGTGCCGCGCTAGTTCCGCGCGGACACTGTCACGTCTGGCGACGCGCACAACGAACAGGTGGTAGACATGGCGCGCCTGAGGCGCGACACCGGTCAGCTTCAGTTCCTTACCGCTGAGCAGGTCGCGATACCGGTTGGCCAGCGCGATCCGACGCTGTGTCCATGCGTCCAGGAAGGCAAGCTTGGCCAGCAGCGCAACAGCCTGGACAGTGTCCAGGCGGCTGTTCATGCCGACGTACTCGTGCTCGTGGTGTGCGGCGCCGTGGGATCGGCCGTGGTTGGCCAGCGTCCGCACGCGATCGGCCAGTTCTGGCCGTGAGGTGACCACGGCACCTCCGTCGCCGAAAGCTCCCAGGTTCTTCGCGGGATAGAAGCTGAAGCAGGCAGCTTCGCCGAATGACCCGGCGCGGCGGCCGTCCCATTCCGCGCCATGTGCCTGCGCGGCGTCTTCGATTACACAGATTCCTGCATCGTGGACGGTGGCAAGGATGCCGGCCATGTCCGGGACCTGCCCGAACAGGTGCACAACGATGACAGCACGCGTACGGGGTGTTATCGCCGCGGTCAGCGTGTGCGGCGTCATGAGCAGCGTGACGTCGTCGACGTCGGCGAAGCGGGGGACGGCGCCCGCCATTACGACGGCGGCGGCCGTGGCGATGAACGTGTTCGCTGGGACAACGACCTCGTCACCTGGGCCTATCCCCAGGGCGGTCAATGTGAGCCGCAAGGCGTCCGTTCCGTTCCCGACACCCACGGCATGATCGGCACCGCAGTAGCTGGCCCACTCCCGTTCAAAGGACGTAACCGCCGGACCGCCGACGTAGTGCCCGCCGAGCAGGCAGGCCAGGTAGTCCGTTTCAATCGCGGGCCAGACTTCACTTGCCATAGCGGCCAGGTCAGTGAACGGAACCGGAGTCATCCGCTGGCTACCTCGCTTCCTGAGTCCATTGCCATGCCGACGGGTCAGCCAACAGGTGTCCGAGCGAACGGCGCATCCAGCGCGGGCCGCCAGTCGGCCCGCCACTGTGCCACCTCGGCAAGGGCCACCGGCCGCTGTTCCCGCAGCGAGATCTGGGCGCATTCCAGGGCCTGGACCACGGCCAGGCCGCTAGTACCGTTCACAGAGGGGGATGAGTTATTGCCGATGCAGTCGACGAAGTGCTGATCCTGAACGGCGAGCGGCTCAGCGAAGGGGACGAACGGTGACACCATGTCGCCCAGGTGGTAAGCGACTCCGGACAGTGGCCCGTCACTTTCGTCGGGCGGGATCGCCGATTTGTCGTAGACACGGATCCGCTCTCCGTCTGCCATGTCGTTGTACACGACCATTTTTTTCGAACCCACAGCCGTGATCCGGCGCACCTTGTGCGGATCGAGCCAGCTGACGTGGATATTTGTCCGCACACCGAGGTCGGCATAATCGAGCCGTAGATAGGCGACATCTTCGTGTTCGGGATGAACATGGCGTGATCCCCATGCTGTCACGGTTGTCGGATCCGCACCGAGCACGAAATTAGAGATCGATATATCGTGCGGAGCAAGGTCGAGAATGACATTTACGTCGCTCTGGTAAAGCCCCAGGTTCAGGCGTGCGCAATCAAGGTAGAAGAGCCGCCCAAGGTGGCCCCTCTGCACGAGGTCACGCAGCTTATGGACGGCTGCGTTGTGCTCGAAAGTGTGGCCTGGCATGAGCACCACGCCGACGGCGTCAGCGGCCTCGACGAGCGACCGTGCTTCATCTGTCGTGGTGGCCATCGGTTTTTCGATAAGTACATGCTTGCCTGCGGCGATTGCCTTCAGGCCAAGTTGGGTATGGCTGGCTGGCGGTGTGGCGATTATGAGCGCATCAACATGCGGCAGGGCATCGTCGACGTCGGCGTATATGGCAATGCCGTGATCTGCCTGCTGTTGTCCGCCATCGATCTGGGCAAACCGCTGGTCCACGCCGACGACTGCCGCTACCCCGGTCGTGGACCGCAGCACGCGTACGTGCCTCGAGCCCCAATAACCTACTCCAACGACGCCGACGCGAATTCCGTCTGGCCGCATTAACATCACACCCCCTTATTCCGGTCCCGCGTCTTCGGAGTCTTTCTGTGGCTTTGCCTGTTTTCGGAACCTTACCGATCTCTGCGTGCAGCGGCATCCCCGCTTGAGCGGCCAGGCCTACGTCAGATTGGGGGTTGTCTGCGCGTACCTGGCGAACTCTTTTCTCCCTAATCACTGCGTGCCTGGGCGTACGCCCTCATCAGCTGCTGGGCGTCTGCGGGGCGTATAGCGAAGCCCCGGCGATTGCCTGCACGTGCCCTGCCTGGGACGCACCAAAGCCTGCCCCGGCCAGGACACCGACCCCCGCTACGCCCGGCTACGCTCCCCTGGCGAATGGGCCTTCGCCGTGACGCAGCCGGGAGAAGATGAGGGGCAGCGGCGGCAGGGGCTACGCATAGGGCGATCCGGTCGGGGACAGGCTGCCGGATCCCGAGGCCCCAGTCTCAGTCGACGTCATTTGCCCGCGCAATTGGCGAATTTCCGGCAATGCGTCCAGCTTGGGCCGGGTCAGCGCCACCACCTCGAGCGTGGAGTGGACCCCGAGCTTCGCCATGAGGCTCTGGAGGTGGGTGCGCACCGTGTTCGTGGACACCTGCAGCCGCTCTGCCACCTCTTTCCGCCCGGCCCCCTCGACCAGGTGGAACAAGACCTCCCGCTCGCGCGGCGTGAGAGCCGCGAGCATCTCATCACAGCCGCGGCGGTCATCCTGGTCCTCGATCAGCCAGCGCAGCACCCTGCCCAGATCCGCAGGCGGCAGCCAGGTCTCACCACGGACAACGCCGCGGATGACGCGAAGAAGGTGATCGATCGATTCGTCCTTTCGGACCCATGCCACGGCACCGGCGCGGACCGCGGCGACGATCCGCTGGGCATCTGAAGCTGCGCTGAGCATGACGACGCGAGGCGCGTGTACACGCCGTGTCATCTCGGTGCAGAAGGCGACCAAAGAGTCGTCCGGCAACTCAGCATCGAGCAGAAAAACGTCGGCTGATCTTCCGGCCAGGACCCGGCGCGCCGACTCCGTCGACTGAGCCTCAGCCACCACCACTATGTCCTGCTCAGCGTGCAGCCGGACCGCCAGCGCATCGTGGAACGTGCGCTGCTGGTCGACGATGAGCACATAAATCTTTGGTGGCCCCGCAGGGCTGATCTCCATCGACGTCACGCCCCAACCCGCAGATAACTAGTCTCACGTACCGTTCCCTAGGCGGCAGCTCATCTTGACGTGCAG
The DNA here is from genome assembly GCA_050014855.1 of Streptosporangiaceae bacterium. Lineage (GTDB taxonomy): Bacteria > Actinomycetota > Actinomycetes > Streptosporangiales > Streptosporangiaceae > Bog-532. The sequence continues at coordinate 5,876 of JBEKCN010000130.1, forward strand.
TCAAGGAGCCACCCGCGGCTCGAAAAAGGTCATCCCACTCCACGCGCCGAACAGGTCTCCGGATACCTCTGTCAGCGGCACCGTGAATCTCTCCTGGTACCCGGCCTCACCGGACTTAGGAAAATATTCGGTGACAGGCTATTTGCGTATTTGCAGGGTCGTAAGGTGACCAGGCGTTCAGGTTTCTAAGCGCTCCACGCCGGCTTGGCGGACTCCTCGCAACACCCAGCGCATGAGCCGCTGTGGGTTGCCGCCCTGTGCCGGTTCCTGGAAGGGCGAGTCTGATGCTCGGCGGCGGCCCGACCACCGGCAAGCCCTGGCCGTACCGCGCCCGGCTCTGAGACGTCGGCCAACCAGGAGGAAATGCCCGATACCACAGCGTGACGTTCTGGCACTCAGCGGCCACCGCCTTCCGCGGCAGCACCTCGGTAGTGTTCGACCTGTTCAATGAGCCCTGGCCGGACAGCGACGCAGACACGCCGGCGGCGTTGTGACCAGTCCTGCCGTGCCGAGTCAACGTTCATCCCGCCGCCACGGGCCAGGGCGGGGACACTAGCTACCGGAGGCCAGCAGGCAGATGCGGCCGATGAGCTGCCGGGCGCCGGCAAGATGATCCAGGCGCCGGAGACTGGCGAGAACGTCGAGGTGGTCCCGGCCGACACCGGCAGCGAGTTCGCCGGTGCGGTCCGGGCGGACCCGGCGCTGGGCGCCGCGGTGGTCGGAAGTATTTAATTAATGTGGATTGGCTGCTATGTCCTATTGACGCATTTAGGTCGTTTTTGGGTATTGAAATAGGCCGCCGAGGCATTTTGCTGAAATGTTCTACGGGGCTGCTGAGCAGGTAAAATACGGAAATTCCTGCATAGGCGCCGATTCCGCCTCAAGTCGTATTAGGCTGCGGCCGATGATGAGTGGACGGGCAGTGCAATCGCGGCGACGGCATCGGGGATGGTCACTGCTGCCGTGGTGGTCCGCCCCGCCTCCCGGGTTCTGTACGGCCGCCCGGAACTGGCGAGCTCACTGGAGACGCCAGCCTTTGCCGAGGCGGGGCGGGCGCGCCGGCCGGGTATGGGTATGCCACCGAGATGTGCTTTATCTGCAGCGGTGCGCAACGAGACTGAATGGGCCATTTGCACGTTGGGCGAGTTCCTGAGGGAGGAAATCCCGGACGACGCTATCGAAAACATGCTGGGCTATGCGGAATAGTGGCCGGTCCTACTGGCCAGATGACCATTTCCTGATCTTAGCCATGCCAAATTTCACGCCTACTGGCGAGGTTATTTGGCCGCGTTAGCCTGCCATTTTTATATAGCGAATGACCGCGAATATTTTGCCCTTACCGATGTAATCCTCAGAGAGCTGCTGAGCGTCTAACTATGCGGACGGACGGAGCTCATGGCGTAGCGCCCGAAGGGCCAGATCTAAGATCCATGCCTAATATCAAAATGGAGGAGTCCGTGGGTGGAATCCTTGAATTGGTGCGTCATGCGAGACCGGGCCCTGGCCTGCTATCAGGCCCAGGATCGACCTTAATGCCAGTTCTCTCCAGCGACACCGAGACAGAAGTGGTTTCGGCCTTGGCGCCGTCGCCG
>JBEKCN010000131.1:0-8490 GCA_050014855.1 Streptosporangiaceae bacterium
ATCACCTCGGGCCTGATGGACTTCACCATCTACCAGGACCCGTACCTGCAGGGCTTCCTGCCCACGCTGTACATGTACCTGTACAACATCTCGGGTGGCACCCTGGCCCCGCCGGACACCGACACCGGCCTGACTATCATCACCAAGTCCAATGCCGGCCCGTACACCACGGCCAGCCGCTATCAGGGCTCCACGACGGCGCAGAAGTACGTCCCGCGCCCGTCCGGCGCCATTCAGTCGCCGCCGGCCACCACGAGCACCTGACGTCGGCGCCTGGACGGCAGGCGCGCCCATCAGGAAGCCGTATGGGCACGCCTGCCGTTGGCGCACGACCCGCTGCATTGTTGCCGCCGATCGCGGGTGTAAGACTGATTTGCGCGGCCCGGCGGGAGAGCCCTGTCCCTCGCGGGATCCGGGGTATCCGGGCTGGCCGCCTCACATGCGCGCTGGCCGGACCGCGTAGCACAGACGTATAGAACGGATGGGCAAAGTGAGCGAAGCCGTAGAAAGCAGGACAGGCGGTTCGAGCTCGGACCCGGGCACTCCGGGGCCTGGAGCATTCCGGTTCGTCAGAATGAGCGGCGCGGCGTTCCTGCGGCAGCGCGAGGCGACCGTGCTGGTCGTCACCATCGCGCTGATCATTTACTTCGCGCTCGCCTCCTCGAACTTCCTGAGTTCCTCCAACCTCACCACCTGGCTGTCGGAGGACGCAGCGCCCATCATCATCATCGCGATCGGCGAGGTACTGCTGCTGATCTGCGGCGAGATCGACCTCTCGGTCGGGTTCATCTACACGCTCTCGCCGTTCCTCATGCATTACCTGATCGACTTCTACCATGTCCCCGGCATCCTGGCCATCATTCTTTCGCTGGTCATGGGTATCGCGGTCGGCTGGATCAACGCCTTCCTTACCGTGACGGTCGGGCTCCCCTCCTTCATCACCACCCTGGGTACCGGGTTCATCCTGCTGGGCATCGTGGACACCACGTCCCACGCCGAGCCGGCCAACATCCCGTCGCAGGTCGCCGGCATCGGGCACTGGATCGGCAACAACGGCTGGACCGAGTTCATCTGGGCCGTGATCCTGGTGGCCCTCTTCCACGTCATCCTCACCCGGACCCGCTGGGGCCTGCACACCGTCGCCGTCGGGTCGGCGGCAACCTGCTCGGTGCGCAGGAAGCGGGCATCAAGGTCAAGCGGATCAAGTACGGCAACTTCATGGTCACCGCGCTGCTGGGCGCGTTCGTCGGCCTGCAGGTCGCGTTCCAGACCGCCACCATCGACCCCACCGCGGGCGGTTACACGCCGATGTTCTACGCCGTGACCGCGGCGGTGATCGGCGGCACGGCCATGCTCGGCGGGGTGGGCACGATCCTCGGCGCCTTCCTGGGCGCGGTCGTGCTGGCTACCCTCACCGACGGATTCCAGATCATCGGCATCAGCGCTAACCCGCTGGACATCATCTTCGGCGGCGCGATCCTCGTCGCCATGATCGCGAACGTGCAGCTCGCCAAGCTGCGGGAAGCGGGGCGAAGTTAAATGACCACCACGTCACCGGACGCAGCCGCGGCCGGGTCGGCCGCGAGCGGCGACATCCTGCGCGCCGAGCACATCTCTAAGCGCTACGGCGCGGTCACCGCCCTCACCGACGTCAACGTGCACCTGGGCCGGGGCGAGGTGCTCGGGCTGCTCGGCGACAACGGCGCCGGCAAGTCGACCCTGCTCAAGATCCTCTGTGGCTTCCAGCCGCCGACGACCGGGCGGATCCTGCTCGATGGCCAGGAGGTGGTCTTCAAGAACGTCGACCACGCCCGCTCGCTGGGTATCGACGCCGTCTACCAGGACCTCGCCCTGATCAACCAGCTCAGCGTGTACCACAACATGTTCCTCAACCGGGAGCAGGTCAACGGGCCGATCCTCAACAACCGGTCCATGCGCAAGCTGGCCCGGGAGCACCTGGAGGAGATGGGGATCAAGATCCCCTCGGTCAACGTCGAGGTGGCCAAGCTGTCCGGTGGCCAGCGCCAGGCCATCGCGGTGGCCCGCTCGGTCTACTCCAACCCCAAGATCCTGCTCCTGGACGAGCCACTCGCGGCGATGGGCGTCAAGGAAGGCGCCATCATCCTCGACCTGGTCCGCGAGCTGAAGGAGCAGGGCAACGTCTCGATCATCATCATCGCGCACAACTATGGCCAGGTACTCGAGGTGTGCGACCGGATCAACCTGATCCAGCACGGCGAGATCACCGTCGACAAGCGCAGCGCCGACACCTCGGTCACGGAGCTCACCGACATGGTCGTGGCCGAGTACCGCAAGGCCATGGAGGAGCGCCACCGCCTGGGCCAGACCCCGCAGATCCCGCCCCCGTGACGGTCCCGCCGGCTGGCGCGCCCCGGACCCGGGCGCGTCGGCCGGCGGCGCCTGCCGGTATGGTCTGCCCGTCCGGCCAGGCCGGTCTCCGCACCCGCCCCGGTGCGGCAAGATGGCTGGCATGCCGCTGAGCCGCCGCCTGCGCCAGGCCGGAGTCTCCCGCCCCACGCGCCCGACCCGCCCGGAATCCCCGAGCCGCCCGCTACGCCGTCCCCGCCGCGCGGTCACGCTGGCCGTCGCGCTGACCGCCGCCGGCGCCGTGGTCCTGGCGGGCTGCACGTCGGGCTCTAAGGGAGACTCCGGTGGCTCCGCCAGCGCGGGAAGCAGTTCGGGCAGCACTACGAGCGGCGGCACCACGGCATCTCTGCACTGGAGTTCCTGCACGATCAGCGGGGTGCAGGGCGTCGCGATGAAGTGCGCGAGCCTGCAGGTCCCGCTGAACTACTCCGACCCCGGCGGGCGGAAGATCACGCTGGCCCTGTCGGAGGTCCCGGCGACGGCCCCGGCCAGCCAGCAGCAGGGCGACCTGGTGGTCAACCCGGGCGGCCCGGGCGCCAGCGGCCGGTCCCTGGCGGCGGCGGTGGCGCAGGGCATCAGCCCGGCCGTGGCCGCCGAGTACAACATCATCGGCTTCGACCCGCGCGGCGTCGGCGCCTCGGTGCCCGCCCTGTCCTGTGAGCCGGATTTCTTCTCCGGGGTCCGGCCCAACTACATCCCGGCCAACGCGGCCGCCGAGCAGGTCCTGATCAACCGGGCCAAGACGTACGCGGCCAACTGCGAGAAGCGGTTCGGCTGGCTGCTGCCCTACATGACGACCGAAGATGTGGCCCGGGACGTCGACTCCATCCGGGCGGCGCTGGGCCAGCAGAAGATCAACTATTACGCCTTCTCCTACGGCACCTACATCGGCCAGGTGTACGCGACGCTGTTCCCGAGCCGGGTGCGCCGCATGGTGCTGGACAGCACCGTCGACCCGCAGGGCGTCTGGTACACCGACAACATCGACCAGGACTACGCGTTCCAGGCCCGGATGGAGGCGTTCTTCGCCTGGGTGGCCCAGTACAGCAGCTCCTACCACCTGGGCTCCACCGCGGCGGAAGTCCAGCAGGCCTGGTACACCGCCCGCAAGCGGCTGCAGGCCCACCCCATCTCCGGCCCGAACGGCCCCATGATCGGCGAGGACGAGCTCGACGACACGTTCCTGCTCGGCGGCTACGACAGCGAGCTCTGGCCGGGGCTGGCCCAGGCTCTGTCGTCCTACCTGCTGCAGGGCTCCACCAGCGCGCTGGTCAGCCAGTACCAGCAGAACGGCGTGCAGAACGAGAACGAGTTCGCCGTCTACAACGCCGTCCAGTGCTCCGACGTCAACTGGCCGCGCAGCTGGGCCAGGTGGAACAGCGACACCGAGAATGTCGACCAGACCGCGCCGTTCCAGGCCTGGGACAACGCCTGGTACAACGCGGCGTGCGCGTTCTGGCCGGTGCAGGGGCCGTCCCAGCCGCTGAAGATCGGGGCCAACGGCCTGCCGGGCATCCTCATGCTGCAGGGCACCCTGGACGCGGCCACCCCGTACGCCGGCGCGCAGGTCGCCCACCAGGACCTGCCCACCGCGCGGATGGTGGTGGTCGAGGGCGGCGGCAACCACGGGCAGTCTCTGGAAGACCCGCCTGACGCCTGCGTGCAGGGCTACCTCAACAACTACCTGGCCACCGGCGCCCTGCCGGATCACCCCGGGTCTGTCAACGCGACCTGCGCCCCCGACTCGCCCCCGACCCCGGTCGGCTGACGCCATCCGCCCGTCCGCGAGCCGACCCGCGGCGCGGTGTGGCCGGTCTGTGATCACCTTGAGCCCCCGTCGCTGACACGGCGCCACGCGGCCCAGCTACGCTGGAGTAGTGCTCCGCGTGAAACCGGCGCGGCCCGGGCCGCTGCGCATACTCGATGATCGCGACCGCGACGAGGTGCTCGGCATCTGTGACCGGGAGCCGGTTACGAACGTCTTCGTCGGTGCCCGGGTACACGCGGTCGGCCTGAACCCGGCCCGGCTGGGCGCCCAGATCTGGGGTCACTACTCCGCCGGCCGGCTGAGGTCACTGTGCTACGCCGGCGCCAACCTGGTCCCGGTCGCCGCGACCCCGGAAGCCATCACGGCCTTCGCGGACCGCTCACGGTCCCAGGGCCGCCGCTGCTCCTCGCTGGTCGGCCCGGCGGAGGATGTGTCCGCGCTGTGGAGCCTGCTGGAGCCGCACTGGGGGCCGCCCCGGGACGTGCGCGCCACGCAGCCGGTGCTAGCCATGACCGGCCCGCCCACGTGCGCGCCGGACCCGCTGGTCCGCCGGGTGCGCCCGGACGAGCTGAACGTGCTGATGCCCGCCTGCGTGGCGATGTTCACCGAGGAGGTCGGTATCTCCCCGATGGCCGGTGACGGCGGGGCCACCTACCGGGCCCGGGTCTCCGAGCTCATCCGGGCCGGCCGTGCCTTCGCCCGGATCGAGAACGGCCGGGTGCTGTTCAAGGCGGAGATCGGCTCGGTCACCCCGCACGCCTGCCAGGTACAGGGCGTCTGGGTCGACCCCGCGCGCCGCGGCGAGGGCCTCGCCTCGGCGGGGATGGCGTCGGTGGTGCGCGAGGCCCAGCGCAGCATCGCGCCCGTCGTCTCGCTGTACGTCAACGACTTCAACGCCCCGGCGCGCGCCGCCTACCGCCGCGCCGGCTTCGCGCAAGTCGACACCTTCATGTCCATATTGTTCTAGTGCTGGCCCGGGGGGCGACCCCCCGGAACCCCCCGCATGCGCTCCGCGCCCGCGCTGAGGTACTTCGCCGACACACCGCCCACTCGCCGGGCACAAGGCCCGGCTCGCTGGGCCGGTCACGAGCGCCTCGCCGTAACCCGCGGTGGTACAGCGCCGACAGCACCGGCCGCTCACCCGAGCATTCGGCCCGGGTTCGTTAGTCCGGTAACGAGCGCCTCGCCGTGACCCGCGGTGGTACAGCGCCGATAGCACCGGCCGCTCACCCGGGCCTTCGGCCCGGGTTCGCTGGGCCGGTCAGTCGCGGTCGCGGATCTGCCGGAGGTGGGCGAGGACCTCGGCGTAGCCTTCCTGCAGCGCGCTCAGCTGGCTGTCGTCGAGCAGGCTGATGAAGTGCCGGCGGACGCTGTCCACGTGGTGCGGGGCCACCTGCTCGATCGTGGCCAGCCCCGTGTTGGTCAGCACCGCGAACAGCCCGCGCTTGTCGCCCGGGCAGGAGTCGCGCCGCACCAGCCCGCTGCCCTCCATGCGGGTGATCTGGTGAGACAGCCGGCTGCGGGACTGCGCTGTCGCGTCGGCCAGATCGGTCATCCGCAGCCGGTGGCCGGGAGCTTCGGACAGTACGACGAGGATCTCGTAGTCGTTGATGCTCAGCCCGAACGGGTGCAGATCCCGGTCCAGCTGACGGGTCAGCAGTTTGCTCACCGCCAGGTGGGCACGCCAGGCCTGCTGCTCGGCGGGCGTCAGCCAGCGGGGCTGCCCGGTGGCTGAGGCCTCCGGGCAGCCACCCGCGCTGCCGGTGCCTGTTTCCGTCTCCAGGGTCCCCATATGGGGAAACCTACCCCGGGACACCGTCTGTTCAGACAGAGCTGACCGCCTCGTCGTAATCCAGCCGCGGGGCCCGGGCGAACCAGGCGTCCTCGCCCGGCTTGCCGATGTTCACCACCGCGAGGACGCTGTGCCGGCCGTCGCCGAAGAACTCGGCGTTGATCCCAGCGCCGTCGTAGCCGGTCATCGGGCCGACGGCCAGCCCGGCCGCGCGCACCGCGAGGATGAAGTAGCCGGCCTGCAGGGTCGCGTTGAACCGCGCGGACGCGGCACGCTTCGCATCGTCGGCGAAGACGTCCTTCGCGCCCGGCCGGTGCGGGACGAGCTTGCGCAGGTGCTCGTGAAAGTCCAGGTCAGCGGCGAGGATCGCGACCAGTGGTGCGGCTGCGGTCTTCGGCCGGTTCCGGTCTGACATGTGCGCGACCAGCCGCTCGCGTGCCTCCGGCGAACGGACCAGGACGATCCGCAGCGGCGAGGTGTTCATCGAGGTCGGCGCGTACTTCATCAGGTCGTAGACGGCCCGCATCTGCTCGTCGCTGACCGGCTCGTCGGTGAAGGCGTTGGCCGTGCGGGCCTCGCGGAATAGCAGATCCTGAGCCTCGGCGCTGAGCGCGAGCCCGGCGGCCGGCTCGGTGATGGTTGCCGTCATCCCGGGATCCCTTCTTTGCGTAAGCACCGGGTGTCTGTTTCAGGCCGCCGTCTGGCGGCACCGGGCTGTATAACTTATATGAAGTTTCAAATATTTCTGATGGCCGCGTCAGCCACGCCGTCGGGGGAGCGGATAACTGGCCCGCAGGCGTGACACGATCAGAAGGTGCGAACCGACACCGAACGGGCGACGACGAGCGCGGACCTGCGCGCGCACAATCTGGCCCGGCTGCTGCGGGCGGTGCACGACGGTGGCGGGGTGCGGACCCGGGCCGAGCTCACCCGCCAGCTCCGCCTGGCCCGCGGGACAGCGACCGTCCTGGTCCGTGACCTGGCCGACCGCAATCTCATCGAGGAGCTCCAATTGCGGGCCGACGAGGCTGTGCACCGGTCCCGCGGACGCCCCACCGGTGTGCCGTCCGCGCACCCGGACGGTCCCGTCGCGCTGGCCGTGGACCTGCGGGACGACTCCTTCTCCATCGCCTCCTTCGAGCTCACCGGGCGCGGGAAAATGGTGGAGCGGCGGGAGCGCCAGTCCGCCTCCGGCGCGGACCTGCTGGACCACCTCGCGCAGCGGCTCGCCGCCCATCGGGGCAGGCTGGGCCCGCGGCTGGTCGGCATCGGTGTGGCGGTGCCGTCCCCGCTGAGCCACGGCCGGATGGTGCAGCCCGGGCTGGCCTCCTGGCACGGGGTGGACGTGGCCCGGGAGCTGGCCACCGGGCTGGTGCCCGTACTGGTGGGCAACGATGCGCGGCTGGCCGGCCTGGCCGAAGCGCGGCGCGGCGGGCTCCGCGACGTGTCGGTCGCGCTGCACCTGCATGTGGCCACCGGCATCGGCGGCGTGCTGCTGTCCGGCGGTGAACCGCTGACCGGGGCGCACGGTGCGGCGGGGGAGTTCGGTCATTTGCCACTGACCGGCGGCACCGAGTCGTGCCGGTGCGGCTGCGTCGGCTGCTGGGAGCTGGACGCCGGCAGCCACGGGCTGCTCCACCGGGCGGGCCGCCCCGAAGCGGGCGACCGGATGGAGCTAGCGCTGGACGTCGTTCGCAACGCCGCCCGGGATCCCGTCTGTGCCCGGGCGCTGGCCGCTGTGGCCGAGGCGCTGGGCCGCGGCATGGGCTCGCTGGTCAACGCCCACGACCCGGAGGCGATCGGCCTGTCCGGGCTGGGCCGGGACGTTTACCAGGCCGCCCCCGAAGCCGTCCGGGCCGGGTACACCTCGACCCTGATGCGCTTCCGCCGGGAGGCGCCGCCACCGCTGATCCCGTCCCGCCTCGGCGGCCTGGGCGTGCTCACCGGGGCGGCCGAGCTCGTCTTCGACGCCTTCCTGACCCCGCGCGGCCTCACCACCTGGCCCGCCCCCGCGGCCCGCGCCGGCTAGCCCGGGGCTAGCCCGCGGCTAGCCCCGCACACTCCAGTTCCAGATCCGCCGTGCCACCAGAAATCAGGTGACGCTCCCGGGGATTCCTGGTAAGTTCTCGCTTCTTGCGCCCACACCAGAGGAGTTCCGTCATGCCCGCGGTCAGCCAGGCGGAGGGGGAACCGCCCGATACCAGCCTCCTGTCCGGGACTTCCGTGCTCGCCGCCGAGCGCGGGTACCTGACCCAGTCCCGCGAGTTCCTGCACCTCATGCGCGACGACGTACTGTCCCTCAAAGCGCTCGGCGGCGACCCGGTCTCGGAGGAGTATCTCAAGGCCGATCTGTACCGCCGGGCCGAAGCCCTCCGGGACCTGCCCGACACGCCGCTGTTCTTCGGCCGGCTCGACTACGCCGCCGATGCGGAGCCTGATGAAGATCCCGATGAGGAGCGGCCCCGCGGCGAGAGCTTCCACGTCGGCCGGCGTCATGTGCACGACCCCAGCGGGCATCCGGTCGTCATCGACTGGCGGGCCC
>JBEKCN010000132.1:0-7446 GCA_050014855.1 Streptosporangiaceae bacterium
CGGCGCGGCTTTGGGCAGTGCGGTCTTGGGCGGCGCGGTCTTGGGCGGCGCAGCTTTGGGCGGCGCAGCTTTGGGCGGCGCGGTCTTGGGCGGCGCGGCTCTGGATGCGGTCTTGGGCAGCGTGGCTTTGGGGGCGGTCTTAGGCGGCGCGGTCTTGGACAGCGTGGCTATGGAGGCGGTCCTGGGCGGCGCGGCTTTGGGAGCGGCCTTGGGCCGTGCGGCGGTTCTCGCCCTGGGCGGGGCCTCGGTGCCCAGCGCGAGCACGGCCTTCAGCCCTGGGCGGCCGGGCGGGGTCACCGTCCGCGCGGGGGGGCGGGCCGGTTGCGATCGGGTGCCCCGGGCTAGGGAGGTTCCCCCGGGCGCGGCGGCGTGCGGCGGGACAGGCCGCGGGGGCACCGCACCGGGCGGAACCGGCACGCGCGAGGCGGGCCGCGCGGGGCGGGGGTTGGCCCGGGGATCCCGGTCGCCCCGGGTACGCGGGGGCGCTGAGCCGGTTATTCGGGTCGCCATGTCATCCGCCCCTTCATCGCCGTCACGCCGCCTTCTGGATTCGTTCCGCGGCGCGCAGCCGCGCCGATGCCGCACGTGGATTAGCGGTGAGCTCTTCGGCTGAGGGCCGCAGTGCTCCCCTGGTCAGCAGGCGGAACTGCGGCCCGCTGCCGGGCAGCGGAACCGGCAGGCCGGGTGGAGTGGTGTCGGCCGCGGCCGCCGCGAAGGTGCGCTTGACCATCCGGTCCTCCAGCGAGTGATAGGCGAGGACGACGATCCGGCCGCCCACCGAGAGCAGGTCCAGTGCGGCGGGCAGGGCCCGGCCCAGCACGGCCAGCTCGCCGTTCACCTCGATCCGCAGCGCCTGGAAGGTTCGCTTGGCCGGGTGCCCGCCGGTACGCCGCGCGGCGGCCGGGATCGCATCCCGGACGATGTCGCTGAGCCGTCCGGTGGAGGTCACCGGCGTCCGGGCCCGCTCCCGCACGACCGCGTCGGCGATCCGCCGGGCGAACCGTTCCTCGCCGTACTCACGGAGCACGCGGGCCAGTTCCTCGGCCGGGTAGCGGTTGACCACCTCGGCGGCGGTCAGCTCCCGGGTCTGGTCCATCCGCATGTCCAGCGGTGCGTCGTAGGAGTACGCGAAGCCGCGCTCGCGGTCGTCCAGCTGGGGCGACGACACCCCGAGGTCGAAGAGGATGCCCTGCACGCTGTCCAGGCCGGCGGCGTGCACGATGGCGGGGATGTCGTCGTAGAAGGCATGCACGAGCGTTACCCGGTCCGCGTAGCCGGAGAGCAGCTCACGGGAGCGCTCGATCGCGGTCACGTCGGCGTCGACGCCGATCAGGATCAGGCTGGGAAAGGCGGCGAGCAGGGCCCGGGCGTGACCGGCCCGGCCCAGCGTCGCGTCGAGGAGGACGGCACCCTCCCGTTCCAGGGCGGGCGCGAGGAGGGCAGTGACGGTGTCGACCATGACCGGTACGTGACCGGCTGGTGACTCGCCCATCAGGACCCCCAAAGTCTCTGCTGGCTGTGCGCTGGTGAGCTGTGCGGTGGTGAGCTGTGCGCGCGCGGCGCGCGGTCGGTGCCCCGGGCGGGTCCCCAGCCACGCGGTGGAGGCCGCCAGGCGCCTGGCACCGGGGAAGTGATGCCAGCCGGCCGGCGGCCCGGCACGGATGGGGACCCCGCCAGGCATCTGGGTACCGGGCGCGCCCGGTACCCATCACAAAATTCCGGGTAGCACCTCCTCGGACGCGTCAGAGAAGGCTTCTTCCTGGCGAGCCAGGTAGGTCTCCCAAGCCGCGGCGTCCCAGACCTCCATCCGGGTGTTGGCCCCGATCACGACGCAGTCCCGGTCCAGGCCGGCATAGGCCCGCAGCGCGGGCGGAACGGTGATCCGGCCCTGCCTGTCCGGCACCTCGTCGGAGGCACTGGCGAACAGCACCCGGCTGTAGTCCCTGAGTCCCTTGCCGGTGACGGGGGCGTCACGCATGGCTTCGGTAATGCGGCCGAACTCCTCTACCGGGAAGACGTAGAGGCAGCGCTCCTGGCCTTTCGTGATTACCACCCCCTCGGCTAGCTCGTCGCGGTACTTGGCGGGCAGGATCAGGCGCCCCTTCTCGTCGAGCCGGGGGGTGTGCGTGCCGAGGAACACTGCACCCACCTCCCGAGTCCCGTGAGTCGCGCCCGCCGTACGGCTAGAACTGCCCCACAGCGCTCCACTATACTCCACATCCCCCCACCGTCAACGCTGAAACTCGCCCGTCCCGACGTATCCGCCCCACATAGGCGCAGCTCAACGGTGGTGGAGCGGAGTGGGGGGAAAATGGGGGGGCGACCTCGGGCGCGCGGCCCGCGGGGGCCACGGCACGCGGAGCCGCGTGGCGGCAGGCCGGCCCGCCCGGCTGGGGCGGCAGATACGTCAGGCGGCCCGCCCCAGGCGCAATAAAGCGGCCGGGCGAGGGGCAATAAATAGGTGCCGACCGGGCAATCTTTTCGGTAGCGGGGCAAGTACCTCTGCTGCCCCCGGTCCGGCGCGAAGCGTCGCGCATCCCGTGAGGTAGGACGTACTGTCGTTATGAAGCCGCACTGGCGGAGTAGCGTTCGGCCTCCGGTGGCCGGGGGCGGCTTGACGGCCATCGAGGAGGCCAGGTGGTAGTGGAGACGGGGCGCGATCCAGCCAGCGCACTCGACGACCTGGTGGCCGTGGCCGGCCGCATCGCCGCAGCCGTCGAATCGGTCATCGACGGCAAGGCAAACGCGGTCCGGCTGACGCTCACCGTGCTGCTCGCCGAGGGGCACCTGCTGATCGAGGACGTTCCGGGCGTAGGCAAGACGATGCTGGCCAAGGCGCTCGCGCGGTCAATCGACTGCTCGGTCAAGCGGATCCAGTTCACCCCCGACCTGCTGCCCAGCGACGTCACCGGGGTGAGCGCGTTCAACCAGGAACGGCGGGAATTCGAGTTCAAGCCGGGCCCGGTGTTCGCGAACATCGTCGTCGGCGACGAGATCAACCGCGCCTCCCCCAAGACGCAGTCCGCGCTGCTGGAAAGCATGGAGGAAGGACAGGTCACGGTCGACGGGACCACCTTCCCGCTGGAGTCGCCGTTCATGGTGATCGCCACCCAGAACCCGGTGGAGATGGAGGGCACCTACCCGCTCCCCGAAGCCCAGCGGGACCGGTTCACCGCGCGGATCTCCATCGGCTACCCGACGGCCGCCGCCGAGCTGGAGATGATCGAGACGCACGGGGCGGCGTCTCCGCTGGACGACGTGAAGCCGGTGGCCCACGCCAGCGACATCCGGGACCTGGCCGCGGCGGTACGCGGGGTGATGGTCTCCGGCCTGCTCAAGCAGTACGTGATCAGCCTGGTCAACGCGACCCGGTTGAACGAGGAGCTGCGGCTCGGCGCGTCCCCGCGGGCGACACTGCACCTGCTGCGGGCCAGCCGGGCCTGGGCGGCGCTGGACGGCCGGGACTACGTCATCCCGGACGACGTGCAGGCCCTGGCCGTGCCGGTGCTCGCGCACCGGCTGCTGCCCACCCCGGAGGCGATGGTCGCCGGGCAGCTGCCTGAGCAGGTACTGGCCGGCATCGTGGCCCGGCTGCCGCTGCCGGCCCGGCGGTAACCGGCCGGCGACCGCCATGCGGGCACTGATTCACGCGCTGACCACCAGGGGCAAGACCTTCCTGGCCATCGGGTGCACGGCGGCCATCTGCGGCCTCGGCCTGAACGAGGCCGATCTGCTGCGCATCGGCGTGCTGCTGATAATGCTCCCGCTGCTGTCGGCGCTGGCCGCCACCCGTGCCCGCTACCGGCTGTCCTGCACCCGCCAGCTGCGGCCGCGCCGGATACCGGCCGGGCACGAGGCCGAGGTCCGCATCCGGCTGTCCAACATCTCCCGGCTGCGCACCGGGCTGCTGCTGGCCGAAGACAGCAACGCGCACACACCCACCCGGCAACGTTTCGTGCTCGAGGGCATCGAGGCGAGCGGCAACCGCGACCTGAGCTACCGGGTCCGCATGGACCAGCGGGGCAAGTACACGATCGGCCCGCTGCGGATCCGGGTGGCCGACTCGTTCGGCCTGGTCGCGATCGGCCGGTCGTTCACCAGCAAGAGCACGTTGGTCGTCACGCCGGAGATCGCCCCGCTGCCCCGGGTCGCGATCCCCGGGAGCCGTCTGGGCGACGGCGAAAGCGGGATGCGCACGGTCGCCGCCGCGGGTGAGGACGACATCGCCCCCCGCGCCTACCGGGACGGGGATGAACTGCGCCGGGTGCACTGGCGATCCACCGCCCGGTACGGGGAACTGATGGTACGGCGCGAGGAGCAGCAGTGGCACAACCGCGCCCTGCTGCTCATCGACGTGCGGCGGCGCGCGTACGTGGGCAGCGGGCCCGGGTCGCCGTTCGAGTTCGCGGTCAGCGCGGCGGCATCGATCGGTGTCCACCTGGTCGGGCAGGGCATCGAGACGCGGCTGATCACCGAATCGGGTCAGGTCACCCCGGCCGGCCCGGCCGCCGAGTCGCTGCTGGAACGGCTGGCCGTGATCCAGCCGTCCCGCAACACCGACCTCGGCCGGGGCGTGGCCACCCTGCGGGCCAGCAGCCGCGGGCAGGTCATCGCGGTGACCGGCATGCTGTCACCGGGCCAGGCCCGGCTGCTCGCGGCCAGCCATCAGGGCACAGCCCCGGCCATGGCGATGCTGCTGGACGGGGTGAACTGGGCCTCGGGCCGGTCCGCCCGGGGCGGGGCCGCGGGCGGAAATGGAGCCGCCGCCGACATTCTCACCGCGGCGGGGTGGCGGGTGTCGGTCGTCACCGGCGGCACGTCACTGGCCCAGGCCTGGCGGGAACTGCACAGCCCGGCCACGGCCGGCTTCCTGCATCCCCCCGTCAGCACCGAGGCGCCGCCGATACCCGGCCCGGCACTCCACGTGCCCGCGGCGGCTCCGCCGGAGGTGACCCGATGAGGTACCGGCTGACGCTGGCCGCGGCGGCCGCTACGGCCCTCGCCTCCACCGCCCTGTACGTCCTGTACGTCGGCCTAGCCTGGTTCTGGGCCGGGGTGGGCGCCATCGCGCTGGTCGCCGGGATCGGGCTGGCGACCCGGCTGCGGCCACTGCCGGTCATCGCGTGCGTGCTGGCCGGCCTGGCCGGGCTGGTGCTTTACCTGAACGTGCTGTTCGCCTCGGCCCGCTCCTGGCTGCTGGTGGTGCCGAACTTTTCCTCCCTCAGCTACCTGGCCCAGCTGACCACCCAGGGCATGACCGACGCGGACCGGTTCTCGCCGCCGGTGCC
Source organism: Streptosporangiaceae bacterium (assembly GCA_050014855.1). Classification (GTDB taxonomy): domain Bacteria; phylum Actinomycetota; class Actinomycetes; order Streptosporangiales; family Streptosporangiaceae; genus Bog-532. Next base: position 5,289 of record JBEKCN010000132.1, read on the forward strand.
GCTGACGCCCGGACTCATGCTGCTCTCGACGGCCGGCATCGGGCTGGCCGCGCTGGCCACGGACACGGTGGCGGTGCGGCTACGCAGCTCCGCGGTGGCTGGCCTGGCCCTGCTGGCCTTGTTTATCGTGCCCAGCACCACACCGGCGGCCCGCAGCGGACTGGGCACCACGATCGTTTTCTGCCTCGGCACCTGCGGGTACCTGCTCATCCTGGCCGCGGACGGCCGGGAGCAGATCCAGCGGTGGGGACGTACGGTCAGCCTCTGGCGCGCCGACGCCTACAACCGGAACGGCCTGAGCCGGGCCCCGGGCCGCCCCAGGACCTCCGAAATCCGGGCGCTGAACTCGGCAGGCCGGCGCGTCGGGGTGGCGTCGATCGTGGTCGCGCTCTGCGTGCCGCTCTTCGTGCCCGGCCTCCGCGTCAACCGCATGTTCCCCGCGCACGTCAACATCTTCGGGCCGGCGGCCTCGGCGCTCGGCGGGAACGGGAGCGGAGTGCCGAATCCGCTGGCCATCATGTCCCAGGATCTGCGGGAGGCCCAGCCGCAGGTGGTCCTCACGTACCGCAGCACCGATCCGCAGCCGCAGTACCTGCAGATGTACACGCTGGGCAACCTGTCCACCACGGCCTGGACGATGGGCCCCTTCCAGGGCGCCACGACCACGGTGACCGGCAAGCTGGCCCCGCCGCAGGGCCTGACCGATGCCGATCGCACGACCGTGACGACCCACGTCGCCATCAGCAAGGGGGCGGCCAGCGCCACCTCGGGGATGAGCTTCCTGCCGGTGCCGTACCCGGCCACCGCGATCAGCGTGCCGGGGCACTGGGTGAACAACGTGGGCACGTCCATGGTGGTGGGATTCGATACCTCGCTGTCCGGCCTGGGCTACACGGTCACCAGCGACGACATCGACCCGACGGTGCAGCAGCTGACCAGGGCACCGGCCCCGCCGGCCGCCGTCGCCGACGAGTACCTCAACGTCCCGTCGGCGTTCCGCTCGCTGACCGGGCTGGCCAGGAAGGTGACCGCCAATGCGGTGACCCCCTACGCCAAGGCCATCGCGCTGCAGAAGTGGTTCGCCGATTCGGGCCAGTTCACCTACAGCCTGAGCGCGACCGAGCCGCCGGACGCGAGCGGGCTGAGCCACTTCCTCACCGTGAGCAGGCGCGGGTACTGCCAGCAGTTCGCCTTCGCGATGGCCGTGCTGGCCCGCCTGCTCGGCATCCCCTCGCGAGTCGCGATCGGCTTCACGGCGGGCTCCCAGACCGGGATCAACGCCTGGGAGGTCAAGACCAGCGACGCGCACGCCTGGCCCGAGCTCTACTTCCAGGGGGCCGGCTGGCTGCGGTTCGAGCCCACCCCCACCGGCAGCGCCGGCCAGGGCACCGCCACGCCGCCGACTTATACCGTCTCGCCGACGGACCCCGGAGCCGGCAGCCCGGTCACCAGCCCGGCCGTTGGTCAGCCGGGCACGGGAACGTCCGGCACAAAGGGAGGCGGCACGAACTACAAAGCGGGGTCAAACCGGTTCGACCCCGCTTTGTAGTTCGCGCCGCTCCCCTTCGTGCCGGACGTTCCCGTGCCCGGCTGACTGACGGCCGGGCTGGTGACCGTGCCGCCGGCGGCGCGACCCGTCGGCGCGACGGTATAGCTCGGCGGCGTGGCGGTGCCCTGGCCGGCGCTGCCGGTGGGGGTGGGCTCGAACCGCAGCCATCCGGCCCCCTGGAAGTAGAGCTCGGGCCAGGCGTGCGCGTCGCTGGTCTTGACCTCCCAGGTGCTGGTCCCGGTCTGGGCGCCCGCGGTGAAGCCGATCGCGACCCGCGAGGGGATGCCGAGCAGCCGGGCCAGCACGGCCATGGCGAAAGCGAACTGCTGGCAGTACCCCCGCCTGCTCACGGTGAGGAAGTGGCTCAGCCCGCTCGCGTCCGGCGGCTCGGTCGCGCTCAGGCTGTAGGTGAACTTTCCCGAACCGGCGAACCAGTTCTGCAGCGCGATGGCCTTGGCGTAGGGGGTCGCCGCATTGGCGGTGACCTTCCTGGCCAGCGCGGTCAGCGAGCGGAACGCCGACGGGACGTTGAGGTACTCGTCGGCGAGGGCGGCGGGCGGGGCCGGTGCCCTGCTCAGCTGCTGCACCGTCGGGTCGATGTCGTCGCTG
>JBEKCN010000133.1:0-7395 GCA_050014855.1 Streptosporangiaceae bacterium
CCTCCTCAGCGCGGGACCTGGATGGAACGGCCTGCCGGTCACGGCGCGTGCCTCGCCGCCTGGGCGCGGATACGGGCCGGGCATCCGCGGCTGCGGGCGGCGCACCAGGCGCCGGTGCTGGCCGCCGCCGTCGACCGCCTCGTCGCTTACCGCGCGGGTGGGAGAGCCACGTTCGCGGACGCCGCCGCGGTCTATACGGCGGACGAGAAGGCGATCCGGCTAGCTGACCGCGCGGTACGCGCCCTGCTCACCCTCGGCCCCGGCCAGCCCTGGTAGGCCGGCCGGAACTCTGGCCAACAAAGTCAGCCAGTGAGATGGCAGCCAGTCCAGCCCTTGGTCTCGAAGATATGGACCGTGCATTGAGCGGTTTGAGGGTAGTAGGCACCCATGTGCTGCTGGACCGTGGCCGGCGGGATGCTGTCCGATGAGCTGGCGGGAGCCGGGATGAAGGTAAACCCTTCCGGGTACAGCGCCTGCTGAGAGAGCATGTTCCGCAGAAGCTGGAACTCAGGCGCGGTGGGCTGCGTGGCCGAGGTGGGGATCCAGGTAGCCGCGTTGGCTCTCAGGGATCCGGGCGATGGCTTATCGGCCGGGAGCGATGAGACCACGGTGTAGTAGCCGTTTCGCAGCGTCGTCAGGTAGTCCGCAGTTCCCCCGAAGACTTCCTTGGAGCCCTGGCCGTTTGCCACTACCGGGTAGGGCGGCGCGTTGAGGTAGTTGGCGATCGACCAGTAGCGAACCTGGAATTTCGGCTTGAGCCAGGGTACGGGGTAGGCCCCGATCGAATCCCCGGGCGCCCCCCGGCCTGCCTGAGTCGGGCTCGTCGGGGCTTTGCCGTGGGTGACGACCACGTATCCCTGCCTGGGGGTGAACTCCATCAGGAGATAGGCGTTGACCGGGTTGGGGAAGAGCCCACCCTGTGATGCGGCCGACGGGCCGAAGTACTGCAGTTCGGGGGAGTCATCGGTGCCAGCGGTGAGAAGTCTCTTGGCGGCGAGCATCGCCGTGGATGCGGGGTGATTGCTCTTCGAGGATTGGATTGCCCGGGAGCATGGGGGCAGGGTGGTGCTCCGCCGGCCGCGTGTGACAGTGATGGCCGGAAGTTGCACCGTTGTATTGCCGCCCGCCGGAACGTACGTCCGGAAGATCACGTACCCCACCCCGGGCGGGCCGGAGGGGCTGGCGGGCGGGTTCTGGTCGATCATCGGGATGGCGTTCTCGGACTTCTGCTGCGCGGCTGTGACGGTCGGCAGCAGCCGGACGGTGAATGCGACGTGCCTTGCCTTCTGGCTCCAGCGCCACGGGTTAAGCGATCCGGGGTTAGCGGTGATCTGGTAGTCAGTAAGGTCTGACGGCACGCTCTTTCCGTCCACTGTGTTAGTGAAAAGCTGGTCTGAGTCGTTATATACGGCAAACGACATGAAGCGGCTCGTCGGGTAGGAGCCGTTGATGGTTATTGAATTACCTGGACTGGCCAGGAAAGGGGTGGTCCAGTAGGTTGCGAACGGGTCCGGCGCTGCGATATTTGACGTGGTGGGCGTGGTCTCGACCGGCCACGCGCAGTCCAGAAGTGCTGGCGTCACGTGGACGACCGGCCTGCTGGCCGTGCCGCCGTGCGTGCTCGTGCGTGCCGCGCCGGATGGTGAACTCGTTCCCAGTACCATCGCCACCGCTACTGCCCCGGCAGCGCCTATAGTCTTGCGGCTCCGGCGTATGGATATCAGAGAGGAATGGGAGTATCCCATTATTATCCCTCAAATCTCACGAAAGGAGCACGCTGCCCGCGTGCGGGTGTGCTGAGCCTACCCGGCTATTTCTATTTCCCTTCGCCAGCAAAGAAAACCCCCGGCGCCGCGATCATGGCCGGCGGCAAAAACCCTTTAATCGGCAGAAATCCTGGCAAAATGGGCCCACAGCTTGGCCACTGCATAAGCCCGGAAGCGGAAAGTGGCATTTGACTACGTTAAGTACTGGCCGTGCGCCCGTCATCACTCTTCACCAGGACACCATTGGACAGTGGGCTGTAGCTGCGATCCGCATTCTTGGCTAGCTTCGCCTCGACCTCGTCCTGCAGGTCGACACCGGTCATCTCGGCCAGGCCGAACAGGTAAATCGCGACGTCCGCCAGCTCCTCGCCCACATCGGCACGGCCTTTGCGCCAGGCATCGAATGCCTCCGCGGCCTCGCCGTGGAGCAAGCAAAAAGCCAGCGGCACGTCGGTCGTGTTGAAGCCCTTGGCTTTCTTATTCTCCCAGGCCAGCTGCTGTCCCGACCTGATATCCACTGCTTTCCTCCTGCCCGGCATCTTTCCCGGCTGCGACGCGCCTGGCCCGGCTTTCGTGTACTTCAGGGCCGCCTTATGGAGAGGCGGATTCCCAGGCCCGGCAGAGAGCGTTGGCCAGGTACATCTGCCGCGGCGTCTTGCACGCCACCCGGATCAGGTCGGTGCTGGCCACGACGACCGCCAGCGCCCGAGCCCTGGACGTCGCCACGTTCAGCCGGTGCGGGTCGTACAGGAACTCCAGGCCCCGCGGCGCATCGTCCGCGGACGACGTGGCCATCGAGTAGATGGCCACCGGCGCCCCGCGCCCCTGGAACTTGTCCACCGTCCCGACCATCACCCCGGCCGGGGACCCCGCCCGGGCCAGCGCATCCTCGATCGCCCGAATGTGCGCGTTGTACGGCGTGACGACGAGCACCTCGTCCGGCCCGATAACTCGCCGTACCCCGTCCTTGTCCTGCCACTCGCGCCCCATCAGCCCGCACACGAGCCGCGCCACCTCAGCGGCCTCTTCCGGCGAGGCGTTCGTGTTCCCCTCGTGCGTAACCTCCACCACCCGCAGCCCCGAGCCCCCGAGCCCGGATCCGGCGAGTGCCCCCTCGCCCAGGATCTCCTGCCGCTCCAGCCCGCCGGCCCAGGTCAGCTTGCCGTCGTAGAACGTCTCCGACGTGTACCGGCACAGCCGCGGGTGCATCCGCCACGTCTGATCCAGCAGCAGGCCCGCGTCCGGGGGCACGGTCGCATGGTCGCCGAGGATGTGCTCCAGCGCGGACACGCCCGCCCCCGGCGGGTGGGCAGCCTGACTGGGCTGGGCGAGTTGCTGCGGGTCGCCGATCAGGACGAGGTTCCGGGCCGCGCCGGCCACGGCCAGGATGTTCGCCAGTGACATCTGGCCCGCCTCGTCGGCGAACAGCGTGTCGACGCTGCCCTGGAACTGCTCACGGGCCCAGACCCAGACCGTCCCCGCGGCTCCGTCCAGATCCCCGTCCCGTAGCCCGTTCTCCAGCGGGCCATGCTCCAGGCCGGCGGCATCCGGATGCAGGTACGGGTTGCCCTTACCGGCGTGCTGGCCGATGCGCGGGCGGGCAACCCCCAGATCATCGGCCCGCGAGATGACCTCGCCGATCAGGTTGTGGATGACGGCGTGGGAAGGGCCGGTGATACCGACGGTGCGCCCGGCCTTGATGAGCTCGAGGATCTGCAGGGCGGCGGTGTACGTCTTCCCGGTTCCGGGTGGTCCCTGGATCGGCAGGTAGGAGCCGCGCAAAGCCAGCACAAGCCGGATCGCCGCGTCGGTCACCGGCTCGCCGTCGCCGCGCAACGGCCCCGCCGGGCCGCCGCCGTCATCGGGGCGCAGGCGCAGCAGCAGCGCGGTCCCGGCATCCTGGCCGGTCACGCCCTCACGCACGACCCGGTCGCCGAGGTCGCGGAGCCGCTCCGCCAGCACCTTGGTCTTGACCGGGTTGTCCTCGACCAGCGCCGCGGGCCACGGCCCCGGATAGGCCTGCCCGACCTTCAGGTCGATGGTCCCGTGGTCATCGTCCACGGCCCACACCGGAAAGCCCCGCCCAGAACCCGGATCGACGGCGGTGTCTCCGCGCTTGAACCGGTACTCCTGCGGCGGGAACGAGAACCGGCGCACCACCGATCTCTTGACCTGACCGACCACGTCGCCGCCCGTCAGGCCCCCCAGTGCGTCTGGCTCGCCGATCAGCTCGGCGGCGCTCAGCGTGCGGACATAGAAGTACCGCCACCACTGCGGCTTGGCGTCGCGCCGGTGCCAGTCGAGCAGGTCAGCCAGCAGCGCCTTGGCCTTCTGCTCCTGCGTCGGCGCGGAACCATCCGCGGGCAGGCCCGCCAGCAGCGCGGACCGGATCCGGGTGAGCTCCGGGTCCTCGGTGAGCTCCGGCTCCGCCACGGCGGCGGGGCGCGGCAGGTCCGCGCCGAGGCGCCCGGCCAGTTCGGCCCGCATCTGCTCCAGCCAGTCCCGGAGCGCCAGCGTGGCCCGGCAGTCATCCTCGTTGTAGGCGGCGACGGCCGCTCTCGTGTCCTCGCCGTCCCGGGCGGTGTCATCCTCCAGTGCGGCCTCGAACGCGATCAGGTTCTCAGTTGCCTGCCGCAGGTCCATCTGCCGGGTGTAACCGACGAGCGGTTCCATCCGCTTGATCGAGTAGCTCTCCACGCCCGCCCGGACGCCCTGCCGCACCACCCGGTAGAGGTCGACGAACACGCCGCGCCGGAACAGGTCGTCCACCTCGTCCTCACGGGTGGCGAAGCGGCCCATCAGCCAGCCGACCGCCTCCTGCCGGGTTCCGTGCAGCTCGGTGAGGTGGTCGACCGACGTCGGCTCGTAGTGGTTGTAGTGGTAGACGTGCAGTCCCGGCTGGCGGCGCCGCCGCTCGGTGATGAAGTCGATCAGCTCCTCGAAGGCCCGCTTCTCGCCCGGCCGGTCGAAGGCCCAGATCTGCGTGTACTGTGGCCTGCCGCGGGCGTCGGTGTCGGCCGTGTCGACGATGCCGAACAGGTACTGCAGGCCGAACTCCTTATTGTCCTCGGAGTAGTAGCGCGCCCCCTCGATGTCGAAGAACAGGTCGCCCGCCGCGGGCTCGGGCAGGGCCAGGAGCCCCCGGTTGGCTAGCAGCGCACCCGCCTGGTCCCGTTCAGGATCCAGAAGCTCGTAACGAATATGCCCCTCGTCCTCGCTGGCCACCTGCAGGCGGGCCTGCAGCCGGGCACCTGCCAGGGCATCGCGGCTCGCCTGGGTACGGCCGGGCAGCACGGCCAGGGAAGCCAGGCCGCGCCGGGTCGCTACCCCGCTGGCCTTCAGCGTCCGCCGCTGGTCCTTGGTGATCCCGGCGACCAGCGACAGGTCGTCGTCGCGCCGCCTGCGGGCCGCGCACAGGTCGTCCCACCGGCAGATCAGGCAGTGCTCCACCGGCTCCGGGTAAGGATCGGCAGGCGGGTTGTGGCCCGGGTCGGCGGCGATGAACGCGCCCAGGGCCCGCCGGGCCTGCCGCTCGTAGGCCGCGTAGTCGCCGACCTTCAGCGGGACCAGTTCCCCCCGGCCGAGCGCCAGGTGCATCCAGCGCGGCCGGACGCCCTGTGCCGCCGCCAGCAGGTGGGAGTAGAACGCGGTCTGCGCGACCGCGCGGGCCTTGGCGGTCCGGGCGAGCTTGGCGTCCACCACCTCGTAGTGCGGCTCGGCCGGGCGCGGCTCCCCGTCCGGCGCGGCGAGCAGGTCGGCGCGCACCAGGAAATCCGGCCGTCCCAGCAGCGCCGTCCCGCCGTCCGGGCTGCCGCCCAGCAGCACGCCCTGATAGATGACGTCAGCGCCGCCGCGGACAGCCTCCCGCGTGGCTTGGGCTGCCGCTGTCTCCGCGCTCGGCGACGGGTTGATCTCCACGACCTGGCTGCCGTCCGCACGGAACTGCTCCAGCACGATCCGCTCGTGCTGCTCGCCCCGTTGCACCAGGTCCTCGAACCCGACGTCGAACCTCCGTGGCCGGTGCAGCGTTCCCCGGGCTTCCAGCAGGTCCAGCCGGGTCATGTGCTGGCACGCCACGAAGTTGGCCACATCACTCGCCGACAGCCGGAGCCGCTCCCCAGCAAACTTCACGCAGCCCCCCGGTTGCCGTAGCAGGTTCGTGACGCTCCGTATCTTTCCCGACTGCGGCACCTTTCCCGACTGCGACGCGCCCGGCAGCGCTTTCGTTTACTTCACACCACGGCCGACCAGACCGGGGGAGGGAGCCCGTAGCAGCCCAGGTAAGTCCCCGGTGACGGCAAGCTGCCACGCGAGCAGGCTGGGGGGAGCCCACAGATTCCCCCGGGCCACCCGGCGTTCCCCCGGGCCACCCGCGTTCCCCCGGGCCACCCGGCGCTCAGGTTGCGATCGGTTGCCGATCGTCCAGCGGCCGTCACGTTAAGTGACGTATACCTCTGATTTCCTAGTCATTTCTGCTCTAGGTACCGGCATGTACGCTCTGTAGCATTTTTTAACAGAGAGTGAAATGAGGCTTTTCTGCGCTGGAGGGGGCAAGACAGTGAAGCTCAACAAGGTGATCGCGATCCCGGCAGTCGCACTCGCAGCAGGTATCAGCCTGGCCGGATGCGGCAGCCATCCGGCTGTCCATCACACGCATTCCACTACGCACCCCACGCCCAACTCTACGAAGCCAGACACAATGATTCCGGCTCCGGGGGGGCCGATGATCCCGGCTACTCATACTGGGGCCGCTGGTCTCGTTACTGCCCGGACGCAGTACAGCCTTAACTGGTCGGGGTACGCGGCCACTGGTAAGGAAACCAGCGTTTCGTCAGCCTGGACGGTACCAAGCGTAAGCTGCCCGACCGCACAGCTTCAGTACAGCGCATTCTGGGTCGGCCTGGATGGGCTGAAAGACAGCACGGTCGAGCAGGACGGGACCATTTCCGGCTGCTACGACTCTGCGCCCTTCTACTATGCGTGGTACGAGATGTACCCGGCGGGCATGGTCCCTTTCTCCAACCCCGTGTACGCGGGAGACCACTTCACCGCGTCAGTGTCCGTCAGCAGCGGAAAGTACTACACGCTGGTGATCTCCGATTCCACCCGCAAATGGTCGCACACGGTGAAAGTCACTAAGAGCGGCCTGGCTGACTCGTCGGCTGAGGTTATCGCGGAAGCTCCATCCTCTAATACCGGCATCATGCCACTGGCTGACTTCCGCAACGTCTACTTCAGTGAGGATCACGTCAATGGGCGCGTGATGGGCGACTACCCGCTTACCACCATCGCAATGCTCGACAATAGCGGACTGCACAAGACCAACGTGTCCGGCACCTCCGATGTAGGCCAGAAGTTCAGCGTGTCCTGGGCTCGTTCATCCTGACCGCTGGCTATCGGCGACAGCATCGTCAATAAGAGGGGGAGTCATGTCTACTACTACAGAGACACGGGGAAATGAAAAGGCACACAAGGGAAAGGAGTTGTTCAACGCCCTCGTGCCAGTACGGGCCTGGATGCAGGACAAGAATCTGCGGAGCTGGATGGCAGCCCTGCTGGTGGTCCTGGTCGCGGTGCCCGCCATCGGGATGGTAATCACCAGCCCCACTGCGGGGGCCTGGGTGTTCGC
>JBEKCN010000134.1:0-7982 GCA_050014855.1 Streptosporangiaceae bacterium
GGGCAAGCCCCAGGAGCCACCCTGGTCGTGGCCAGCGACCTGACCCGGGCCGCGCAGACCGGCGATATCATCGCCGGCCTGCTTGGGCTGCCGCTGGAATTTGACCCACACCTTCGGGAGCAGGCGCTTGGCACGCTTGAAGGAGAACAGATGAGCGGGCCAGCGGGCGCGGACGGCGGGGTGCCGGACGACATGCTCGACGTCCTGTGGGACCACCCCTTCGACCAGCCACCCGGCGGCGAGAGCGTGGCCGCCATGTACGAGCGGGTCAACCGGGCGCTACCCCGGATCGTCGCCGCACATCCCGGAGCCGAACTGATCATCGTGACCCACGGCGGCCCCGTCCGGGTGGCCACCGCGGCCCGGCCGCCCACTCCCGGCCAGCGGTTCCCCCGGGGCGCCGTGGCCAACGCCTCCATCGCCCGGTGGCCCCCGGACACACACCCCGGTTCCGCTCGCTGACGCCGCCCCACGACTGGCCTCGGCCAGCAAAATAGGCACCATGCGAAGCCAGGGTCCATATGAAATCGACGACAGCCCGGACCGGGTGGACCCGGACGCCGTCTGGCAATTCCTGTCCGCTGAGGCCTACTGAGCCGCTGGCGCTCACTGGTGCACCATCCTTGTATCGGTAGCCGTGAGGCTGCTGATGCACCCGAGGTGCCGCCAGGCCATCGCCCTGCTCGCTTGACCCAGTTGAGGTCCAGCGTGAGTTCTGCGGAGCCGCGGTTACCCGGGACGTGCCGACCGTCGACAGGGCTGAGCGCCATCGAGCGCCGATCAGTGAGCGAACAGGCAGCCGCGTCCCGGCACCGCATGAGGGTGCCTCCCCACTGGGTCTAGCAGCGAGGAGGCAGGCTTGCAGTCTGCCAGAAACACCCTGCCCGAGGAACCGGCCAATGGCGTGACCAGCGGCATCGACTGGGCCCGCGACGATCACGCGATGTCGGTCGTCGATGCCCGCGGCCGGGAGATCAGCCGGCGCACCGTCAAGCACAGCGCCGCTGGCCTGCGCGAGCTCACCGATGCCCTGACCCGTGCTGGCGCCCGGGAGGCCGCGATTGAACGCCCCGACGGCCCGGTCATCGATGCGCTCCTGGAAGCCGGGATCATCGTGGTGGTGATCAGCCCGAACCAGGTCAAGAACCTGCGCGGCCGGTACGGGTCGGCCGGGAACAAGGACGACCGCTTCGACGCGTTCGTCCTGGCCGACACCCTGCGCACCGACCGCGCCCGGCTGCGGCCGCTCACCCCGGACAGTCCCGCGACCACCGCGCTGCGCCGCGCCTGCCGGGCCCGCAAGGATCTGGTTGGTCACCGCGTCGCGGTCGCTAACCAGCTGCGCGCGCACCTGCGCAACACGCTGCCCGGCGCCGTCGGCCTCTTCCAGGACATCGACTCGCCAGTAAGCCTGGCGTTCCTGGCCCGCTTCGGCACCCAGGACCGCGCCGACTGGCTCACTCCCGCCCGGCTCGGCAAATGGCTGGCCAGCACCGGCTACAGCGGCCGCACCGAACCGGCCGTCCTGCACGCCCGCCTGACCGCCGCGCCTCGCGGCATCACCGGCCCGGATGCCACCGCCCAGGCCGGCATCACCGGCGCGCTGCACGCCGTCCTGGTCACCCTCACCGAGCAGATCAAGGTTCTGTCGGCCCAGATCGGCAGCCAGCTCGCCGCCCACGCCGACAGTCACATCTTCACCTCGCTGCCGCGCTCCGGCACCGTCCGCGCCGCCCGGCTGCTCGCCGAGATCGGCGACTGCCGCGCCCGATTCCCTACCCCCGAAGCCCTCGCCTGCCTGGCCGGCGCCGCGCCCTCCACCCGCCAGTCCGGCAAAATACGCGCCGTCACCTTCCGCTGGGCCTGCGACAAGCAACTCCGCGATGCCGTCACCGACTTCGCCGGCGACTCCCGCCGCGCCAGCCCCTGGGCCGCTAGCCTCTACAACAAGGCCCGCGCCCGCGGCCACGACCACCCCCACGCCGTCCGCATCCTCGCCCGCGCCTGGCTGTTCGTCATCTGGCACTGCTGGCAAGACCACACCGCCTACGACCCCGCCCGCCACAAAGCCCTCCAGCGCATCCTCAACCAAGATCAACTCATCGCGGCTTGACACAGGGCTACTCACGCCACCGCCCGTTCGGTTGCTGCTCAAGCCCCGCCTCGGCGTCGATCAAGGCAGCGACGGCCGGATCGCGGCGTAGCTTCTCCAGGCAGCGGCGGCGGCTCGGCCCGATGCTCCCGACCGGGATGCCCAGCTCGGCGCTGATCTTGGCGTACGGCATCGGAGGGTCTTGGATCAGCATGGCGATCAGCCGCTGGCAGCCTGGGGGCATGCGCATTAACGCCTCGCGCAGCGCTGCATTGCGCTCCGCCAAAAGCAGCTCATGGTCCGTCGTCCCAGCCCGTTCATCCGGGACCGTCTCGGCATCTACCGCGAACCTGGCACTGTCCGGTCCCCGCGCGGCGCCCAGCATCCGACCGCATTCCCGCCGGGTGGTGGTGGCCAGCCAGCCAGGAAGCGCGGCCGGATCGCGGATTTTGTGAATCTGCTCCAGCAGCCGCAGCCAGACGCTCTGGCCGACGTCGTCGGCGTCGGTGCCGCCCAGCCCGTACCGGCGGCAGATGGACCAGAGCAGCGGGGCGTACCGCCCGATCAGTGCGTCCCACGCCTGCTTGTCGCCATCCCTCGCGCGGGCCACAAGGTCAACGACGACAGGGTCATCACGCTTCGGGTGGGCGTCCTTTCGCGCACGATACATGGGGCCGCGGCTGGTGGGGCCGGCGCGCTGTTGCTGCCTCGGGGAATGTGCCGTCGCAGCAGGTGGCGTGCACTGGCTGGCCGCAGCATCAGGCTCCGCACAGGTCAGGCGGGGGGCGCCGCGCGCGACAGCCTCGCGGGCCGGGGCGTTGCGCGCGCTGTCCTCAGGTAGGACGGCAAGGTTGAGCATCGAGCACCTCCACAGCGGGCCAGGAAATACCCACTGTGGCGGCGCTAGCCCGGCAGGTATTAGTGGGCAGGGCACAAGCCGCGTAGTGGCCAGGTCATGAAATTCGCCGCGCCGCCGTCCCCGATGATCGCGCCGCCGCCTAAGGCTGCGGTGCCGGGCCGGCGGCAAGCAGCCGCACCGCGATCAGCAGCTCCATAACGTCGGCGAGCCGCCGCAGGTCACAGCCGGTCCGCTCGGCAATTCGCTCCAGCCGGTAGTAGGCCGTGTTGACGTGCAGATGCAGCCGGGCCGCCGCGGTCCTGGCGTTGAGGTCACAGGCCGCATACTCCACCAGCGTGGCGATCAGGGTGCCTCCTGCGGCGGCGTCGTCGGCGACGAATTGCCGCACCTCCGGCCGGATCAGGCGGCGCGCGGTCTCGTCCTCGCGCAGCACCAGGTACTCGAAGCTGGTCAGCATTGGCAGCGCCAGCACGCCCGCGGCTCCGCCGAGGCCCTCCCGGGCGGCCCGCGCCTCGGTGTATGCCTCCGGGACTTCAAGCAGCCCGACGTGCACGGTGCTGACCCCGACCGCCAGCCTGACCTGCCGCCGCTGGAGATCGTCGCAGGCGCGCCGCAGGTTCGCCACGGCCGCCTCCGTCCCGCCCCGCGGCAGCGGCGCGATCCCGACGATCTCATCCTGGCGGACGACCGCCAGCCCGTGCCCCCCGCCGCCCCGGAACTGCCTCACCGCCACGGCGGCGTCCCGCAGGGCCCGGTCGTCGGGCCGCTTCCCCACCAGTGTCGCCGCCGCGACCAGCAGCCGCGTGTCCGGGCCGAGCCCGGACACGCGCAGCAGGCCCCGCTTCGGCCCGGCGACGGCGGCGTGGCGGGCCAGCAGGTCTTCAAGGAGGTCCCGGCGCACCCGGTCACCGTCGGCCAGTACGTGCTGCTGGGCTTCCACGTAGGCCTCGGCGGCAACTGTGCTGCCCACCTCAAAAACTTGCATGAGCTGCGCCACGGCCGACAGCGCGACCTCGCGGGCCCCGGCATCGTCGCCGGCCGCATCGCGGACCCCCTCCCACAGCGTGAGCTGCGAGATCCGGAACGCCTTCAGAAAATCCGCAAGCGAGATCCCCTGCGCCACCCGCCGGGCCGCCTGCTCGCGGGTGACCCTGAAATCCGCCGGCTGCGCCGCGCGCCCGCCGGCCAGCCACATCAGGAAGGCCCGGAACACCGCCCGTACATGCCCGGCGACCTGATCCCGCAGCTGGTCATCCTGACAGGCCCGGTAGGCCGGCGCCTGCTCCCAGATCGCCTCGACCGCCGCTGCGACCATACCGTCCAGAGATGCTTCGAGCTCGGCGGCAATCCGCCCCACGGCCGGATGGGAAACGCTCAGCGGCTTTAATGACCTCCGCCCCATGGCCCCTCCCCGCCCACCGCGACTACCAGCAGCACACAGACACGACTCAGCAGCACGCCCGATAATTGCCCAGGCCACGCGCACCCGGCTGGGCATGCGCTACAAGCATGCCCAGTCTCCCTCAGCGCTCCTCTCCTGGGCGGGGGTGTAATTTCAACGGTTCTGGCACACCTTAGGCCGAAGTTCCCCCAGCCGCCACGTCGGCCGCCGCGATCAGGCCCACGCCCTGGTCGCGGCAGCCGACACGAACCGGAGCCCGCAGGCGTTGCGGATCGCCAGCCCAACAACCACGCAAGAAGATCTCGCAGGGCATTGAGCCCAAGACGGTGGTGAACACTCATCGCATGCTGCACCGTGCCTGGGAGGAGTTCACGGCCTGGGGCTGGGCGAAGCGGAACACCGCCAACCACGCGCACCCGGCTGCCCGAGACCGACCTTCACGACGTGCGACACAGCTACGCCACCGCGGGCCGCAACGCCAAGATCGACTGGAAGGCCCTGAGCAAGCGGATCGGGCACGCCGACGTCGCGTACACCATGAAGCAGTACGTCCAGACGGACCTGGAAGCCGACCGCCAGGTCGCCAACACGCTCGCCGAGCTGATCATCGGCGGGGCGCTCGCGTCCTTCGAGATCTCGCGGCGGATGGGCGGCAAGGCATCAGGCGAGGGCGGCGGAGAAGCAGCGTGAACAGCGTGTCAAGTTCCGGTTCCTTGGCGGCGTGAACAGCGGCCCGTTCACAAATCCCGTTCACAAATGACATGCGATAGGCCCCTTCCATGATTGGAAGGGGCCTCTGACCTGGTAGCGGGGGCAGGATTTGAACCTGCGACCTCTGGGTTATGAGCAAGCCGAGCGGCGTCTCAGCACTCTCAGCGTGTCCCCAGATATCGCACCTGACCTCAGCCGAAGCCACGGTCGAGTCTCCCTCAGTCTCACCTTGTTCGGTGCCGTCTTACCCCGTCTTGGTCACGACCATGGTCACGTAACCCGGCCACCGGCCCCCAGGGAAACGCGGCTGGTGCAAGCTCACCAGAGCCGCAGAGGGCAGGCGATGATCCCCTCGCGCATCCCGCCGCCCCTGCCACTGTTTCAGCGGCTACCGGGTACAGCAGGTTATGCGGGGGACCGGTACAGCAGGTTATGCGGGGGAAGGGCGGGGTTGAAGATAGCGGCTGTGTCTGAAGGGATGGGAAGCCACAGATGTGCTCATCGAGGTGCCAGAGCACCGCACTGGTGCTCTGGTAGCTACAGGTCTGCCGTAGGTCACGGCCTCGCGCACCTCCTGTGGCAGAGACAGGGCGAGCGACGGCTGCAGCTTGCGACCGGGGGCACTGGTCGCTAGTCCGGTGTCGGGCGACACTGTCTATGCGGGCCTCTAGCCTTTTACGTAAGCGATCTTCTCGGTCACCTTGCCGTTTTGGACGGTGAAGACGTCGATGCCTCGTACGTGGCCGTGGTCCCAGTCGTAGCGCCAGCGCTGCACGAGGTGGTCGCCCGCGGTGAACGAATCCTCGACGGTGAACCGGCTCGTCACATCGTCGAAGATCGGTTTCCAGGCCGCGGTGATGGCCGCGCGGCCGACGTAGCGCTGGCCGTCCGGTGCCGGCGAGGTTGCCTCGAACACGCAGTCGTCACTGGTCAGGGCCAGCGCCGCGGCGAGATCGTGGTCGTTCCAGGCCGCGTTGAACTGGCGGACGACGGTGACTGTCTCGTCGAGCCTGGGCTGGCTGGCAGTGCTCATGCCAGTGCAGGCTCGGCGTCTTGCAGCGCGCCGCGGAGCATCTCCCGAAGCTCGGGGGTGTCCTGGTGGCCGTGCTTGGCGACGGCATGCGCTGCCGCGGCGTCGAGGACCTCGTCCTCGCCGCCGGCGATGGTGAGCGTGCAGCCGATCTCGTTGGGGACCTGGCGGCAGTCGATCATCTTTCGGGACATGGCGGTCTCCCCTCCCTTGGGCCGGGGCGATCCCGGCTGTGTTCCTGAGTTCTGAATTTCCTGACCTGCGTGCGTCCTGGCTACCTGGCGTAGTGGCCCGCGCCGGACCAGTCGATGGTCACGACCGGCTCGTTGCCGGCGACCCAGGCGTCGTGGCCGCTGGGCAGCGCGGTGATTTCTCCGGGGCCGGCGGTGATTTCGGCGCCGTCGTCCATCCGGAGACAGTTCCCGCCGCAGATCAGACCCATATCCGTTGGATCCTTCGTCAGGACTACTGGCATCCCTGGTAGCCCACGCAATGAGCCTCTTTCATCCGGCCAGGTTCGGTTATTTCTGGCCGGAAAGCCTGCTGGTCACCCTGGGTCGCCCGCGGCGAGATAGCCGCGGCGACGCAGGTACCCGAGCAGTTCGTCGGCGGCCTTTTCCGGGGACAGCGGGCCGAGCACCGTGGGCGGGGTACGCTCCGCGAGTGCTCCGGTCAGCTGCAGGGTGCGGTGCAGCGCCGTGCCGGACGGGACGGGGAGCTCGCGCGGCCTGGGCCGGTACGGGTGGGCACCCAGGACCGGAACCCGGTGCCCGGCTGCTGCCGGCGCGTCGATCACCGGGATGACGGCGCGCCTGCTGGCCAGCGTCTCGGGCAGCCCGGCCCGCCGCAGCCGCACCCCGGCCGCCTCGACGGATACGACGGCGGGGCGTCGCACCCGCAGTACCTCGCGGCGGCCGCCGTCCAGGCGGCGGTGCACGCGCAGCTCGCCGTCGCCCTCCGGTTCCAGCCGCACGACACCCAGGGCCTGCGCCGCGTTGAGCGCGGCAGCGAGGAAGGCGGGAAACGAGCCGGTGCCCCGGTCGGCCGAGCGGTCGCCGCACAGCACCAGGTCCGGCACTCCGTAGCGCTCTCGTACCGCGGCGGCGAGCGCGGCGGGACGATTCTGCCCGCCACCGACCAGCTCGGCCGCGCGCGGACGCGAACTCCGGCGGGCCGGCTCGACGCGGAGGGCCCCGGTCGCCCCGGCAGCCAGTGCGTCTTTCAGCATCTCGTCGGCTTCGGCGGGCCCGACGGTGGCCGCGATCACCTGGGCGTCCCACTTTTCGGCCAGGCTCAGCGCATGCTCCAGGGCGGCGAAATCGGCCGGGTCCGGCCCGCGGTCGTGCGGGCTGGCACTGATCGCCCCGGTGAGCGGATCAACGTCGGCCTCCTGCCAGGACCAGCCCATCGCCGCCACGATCACGGTCATGTCCCGTCACCCCTTCCGGAACACGACGCCGTCGCCGCCAGCCGGGTAGGTCCAGGTAATGGCCCCCTCGGCGTTGCACACCTGATAGCACGTCCCGCACTCGAAGCACTGTTCGTAGTTGAACAGGATGCCGCCGTCGGTGGTGGGCACGAACAGGCCGGCCGGGCAGGCGTGCACGCAGTCCTTGGTCGTGCAGGAGCGGCACACGTCGGAGTCGACCGTGATGTGCGCCCGCTCCCCGACCCGGAACTCCACGGTCGCCATGCGCTCATCGAAGGACACTTCGGGGTAGTGCATCTCACTTCTCCCTCATCGAAATGCCCGCAGCGCCTGCCAGCCGTCCCGCGCGAGTGACCGCAGCTGGACGTGGTTGCGGCGGACCGCGCGAAAGAACTCCCTGGACATGCCGATCTTGGGTGCCGGGTTGGTGACGGTGAACACCTGCTCGACGAAATCGCA
>JBEKCN010000135.1:0-7367 GCA_050014855.1 Streptosporangiaceae bacterium
AGCCGCCACGAGTACCGCCTGACCGACAAGGGCCGGGACCTCTACCTGGTCATGACCGCACTGCTGGACTGGGGTGACCGGTACGCGGCCGGCCAGGAAGGTCCTTCGCTGGCTCTCACCCACCGGGGCTGCGGCGAGCCGGTCCACGCGCAGCTAGCCTGCGCGGCCGGGCACACCCTCGATTCCCCGCGTGAGGTCACGGCGCTCCCCGGTCCCGGCGCCCGCCGTATCGCCTAACGGGAGGGCCCGGCCGGGCTGAGCCTCAGCCGACCGGGAGCATGCTGCTCAGCCGGCCGGCCACCGCGCCGGCCTTGGCGCCGGTCTTCGCCGACTTCGCGCCGGCCTTGGCCGACGCCTTTGCGGTCTTGGCGGCCACCTTGGCCGTTTTGGCCTGGGCCTTGGCGCTCTTGGCGACCAGTTCCGCGTCGTGCTTGGCGGAGTCGACCGCGTGCCGGCCACGCCAGGCCAGTGATGGGTTCCCGGCTGTGTCGCCCGCCGCGATCAGCAGGCCGCCCAGTATGGAAAGGTTCTTCAGGAAGTGGATGCGCTGCTGCATGCGCTCCTGCTTGTCGTTGGTCTCCCAGAACCGGTGCCCGGCGTAGGTCGTGGGTACCAGGTCCACCGCAATGGCCAGGGCGGACAGCCTCGGGAAGCGGCCGATGGCCAGCAGCGAGCCCGCGACGACCTGCACCGCGCCGCTGAGCCGGACCGACGTCTCGACGTCGTCCGGTAGGAAGGACACCCGTTCGGCCAGCGGCCGGACCACCGGTTCCGCGGCCGCCACCTTCCGGTCCGGGTGCAGGACGGTGTCCAGCCCCTGCACGATGAAGATCGAGGCCAGCATGGGACGCGCGACAGCTCTCAGTACAGCCATGATCGCCGGATGCCCCGTCGCGGGGGTTCTAACCCTCCGGTGGCGTGCCATTCAGCGCGTACCGCCTCCCCGGACGTGTTTCCCCGGCCGCGCGTCCGGGGATACGCGTCCGGCGGATCCAGGCGGCCTGGCGGCGGCGGGTTCGGCCGCCCGGAAACGGGGCAGTTTACTGGAGGTGCAAGTATCAGTTACTGAAAGTGAAAGCCATCCAGCGGGAAGCCCCGCGGATTTTGATCGCACCGGGATGGCGTCACGGCGAGGAATAGGGACAAACTAGGTCGATGAACATCGAGGTAACGCGCATCCTCGGCGACGGCAGCATCCGGCGTGCCCGGGTCGAGCCCGAGGAGCGCCCCGACGCCGCCCGCTGGCGCGAACTGCTCAGCCGGGCCAATCTGAATCTGCCGCCGCCCTACCGCCCGGATCCGGGACGGCCGGTCTACCAGGTCAGCGACGGAGAGCACTCCATTCAGGTCGCTGAGCGGGGCCTGGTGGGCCCGCTGCGGGATCTGGTGGCCGCAGTGCTCGCCGAGGGCGGCGACGAGGACTGAGCCAGCTCGCCGGCGCAGGCCAGCGAACGGGCCGGGGGCGGCCCGGTCAGAAACAGACCAGGTGAAGTCGGGGACCAGGGGAACACGGGGACGGCACCGGGGTGCACGGCCGGAGGACGGCCGGATCAACAGCAGCCGATCGTGGCTTGACGCTGCGCTCGTCCCGTCCCGCGTGCCCGCAGGGGTACGGGCAGCGAGGGTGCGGCGGTGGCTGCCATGGTGCGGGCTGGCCGACGGGACAGGCAGTACCCAGCTGACCTTGGGAGTGGCAGGGACAGGCAGGGCACGACCTACGCCGGTCTGGCCGCGCCACGCTCTGGCCGCAGCCTGGCCCGTACCCGGCGCTCCTTATGTGCCATTTTTCCCGGCTTATCTCGCGGCAAAATGAAAAAGTTATGAGCGGTCGCCGCAGGCTGCGAAAGATGTGCCGCCCAGCGGCCTAATGTTCTGCCCGTCAAACCGGGCGAGCCGTTAGCGTACTGCTGCGCGGACTGGGGGAGAGGCCACCAGTTTCGTTGTACGGGGGGATGCAAATGTCTCAGGGTGAGGGGATAAGCGCCACGGGAGGCGATGCCGTCGCGCCGCACCCGGGCCGCCGCAGTGCACTGCGCGGCACCCGGCCGCGAGGGCGGCTCAGACTCGGGCTGCGAGGCTTGTTCATGTCTTCGCATCGTGAGGCACCAGAGATCGCCGGGGATCCGGTGGCCGACAGCACGGACCTCTACGCGTTCGTCAGCCCCGATAAGCCGGGCACGGTCACCCTCATCGCCAATTACGTCCCATTGCAGAGCCCGGCCGGCGGGCCGAAATATTACGAGTTCGGCAGCGACGTGCTTTACGAGATCCACGTCGACAACAATGGCGACGGCCGTGCCGACATGACCTATCAGTTCCGGTTCAGTACCACGGTGCGCGATGAGGCGTTCCTTTACAACAGCGGCCCGATCGAGTCGCTGGACAGCCCGAACTGGAACCGGCGGCAGTTCTACACCGTGGCCCGGGTCGACGGCGAGGAGAACGCGCGCGCCCTGGGCCGGGGACTCCCCTGCCCGCCCTGCAACATCGGGCCGCTGTCCACGCCGGGCTACCCGGCGCTGGCCGCCACGGCCGTGCACGACCTCGGCGGTGGCCGCGCGGTCTTCGCCGGGCAGCGCGCCGAGGGCTGCTACGTCGACCTCGGCTCGATCTTCGATCCGGGGGACCTGCACCCCTTCGCCGCCGCGCGCACGCAGTACGAGCTGGGCAAGCAGCCGACCAGCGGGATGGGCGTCAATGCGGCCAGGAACCTCAACGTGCACTCGATCGCGCTGCAGGTCCCCGTCAGCGACCTGACCAGGGACGGCTGGAGCGGCACCGAGGCCTCCGACCCGCGGGCGGTGATCGGGGTGTGGACGACGGCGAGCCGCCAGCAGGCCCGGCCGTTCGACGCCGCACCCTCCAGCCAGCGGCGCAGCGGATCCTTCGCACAGGTATCCCGGCTGGGCAATCCGCTGCTCAGCGAGGTCGTCATCCCGATGGGCAAGAAGGACTACTGGAACACGCAAATCCCCGCCGACGACAAGCAGTTCGCCTCTTACGTGGCCCAGCCTGAGCTGGCGCGGCTGCTGCCGGACCTGTATCCCGGCGCGTTCCCGCACCTGGACGCGCTGAACCGGGCCGGGGCGCCGCGCGCGGACCTGGCCGCCGTACTGCTCACCGGGATTCCGTCCGGGCCGATCGCCGGGTTCCAGAACTATACGGGCGCCACCCAGGCCGACATGCTCCGGCTGAACACGGCGATCAAGCCGTCGGGCACGACCAGCAGCTACGGGCCGCTGGGTGGTGACCTGGCCGGTTTCCCCAACGGCCGCCGGGTCTCCGATGACGTGGTGTCCATCGAGCTGCGCGCCGTGGCGGGAGCAACCTACCCGCTGGTCGACAAGTCCTACACGCCGGACGCGACGGCCAGCGACCTGACCGACGGGCTGACGTCTGCCGATCTGACCGTGCCGTACCTGGGGTCCTTCCCGTACCTGGGCGTCCCGCACAGCGGCCACAGCACTCCGGCCCAATGAACCGATTCCACCCGGACGGGATCGGTTAGCCGGGGCCCAGGTACCCGGTTGCGGCGCCATGCGCGGCGCTGGTGCGAGGCGCACGAGCGTGATCTCCTGACCGCCGCCCGCCTGACCGGCCAGGGCGGATTACCGGCGGCCTAGCGGGGCTGCCGGTTGCGGCTCTTACCCAGCCGTATCCCGCCGAAGACCAGGTTGGCCAGGAAAAGCACGATCCCGATGATCAGCAGCCAGAACAGCCCCTTGAGCACGATGCCCAGGATGCCCAGGGCGATCGCGATGATGATCACAAACAGAAACAGCGCCATGGTTGTGTCCTTCCCCCCTGGGCGCGCCATCGCGTCTTGCCGGCCGACGGTCCTGCGGGCCTGTGGCCCAGTGAGCCACCTGGCCCAGCTACCGCCGGGCCAGCAGGCGCTCCGTCTCGCCCGCATCATATGGCAGCTCATAGTGCCTAAATACCGCGGGTTCGTCGGCCGCCATCAGCTCCCCGTCGGTGTCGATCGACGGGGCGTCCCGGACCAGTTTCTTGGCGAAGGCGACCTTGAGGAAGTTCGGGCCGACCTTGGCCCCGGCCAGGGGCACGAACACCAGGCGTGACCGGGACAGCATCCCGATCTTCACGGTCGCGAACGCGTACTCGTCCGTCCGGGTGTCCACGTAGAGGGCCTCGAGCTCGCCGATCTTCCCCCCCGAGTCGTCGACCACATGGTGGCCCCGCCACTCCCGAATATCATCGGCCTCAAACACCGGTGGGTTCCTCCGTCCGGTCCGCAATCGTGGGCGGCTAGCCCGGGGAGACTAGCCCACGTGACATTATGCTCGCTGTCCTGCCGTTTCGCTGTGAGCGGCACGGTGGCGGGCCAGCCCGTCCCGGCCGCGCGCGGCGCCCGGTCAGCTGACTCGAGCGGAAGATGGTCCCTGGATGTGCCGACTGTTCGGCTTGCACGCCGGTAAGCCGGTGGATGCGGAATTCTGGCTGCTGGAGGCGCCGGACAGCCTGGCGGCACAGAGCCACCGCAATCCCGACGGCGCAGGAATCGGGGCCTTCGGCCCCGACGGCCGGCCTGAGGTGTCCAAGCAGCCCATCGCGGCCTGGCAGGACACTGATTTCGCCCGCGCCGCGCGCCATCTGCGCGGCACGACGTTCGTCGCGCACGTCCGGTACGCCAGCACCGGCGCGCACACCATGGCCAATACCCATCCGTTTCTGCAGGACGGCCGGCTGTTCGCGCACAACGGTGTCGTTCAGGGCCTGCCCGCCCTGGACCGGCGGCTCGCCGAGCTGGGCACGGCGGACCTGGTGCACGGTCAGACCGACAGTGAGCGGGTGTTCGCCCTCATCACCGGGGAGACTCACCGGCACGGCGGCGACCTGCATCGCGGCGTCGTCGAGGCGATCGGCTGGATCGCCGTGGAGCTTCCGGTCTTTGCCCTCAATCTGGTGCTGACCACCGCGACAGACCTGTGGGCGCTGCGCTATCCGGATACGCACGAGCTCTACGTGCTGGACCGCCCGGCGGGCGGCAGCACCGGCGGCGGTGCCCTGGAGGCACACACCACCCGGATCAGCGCCCGCTCCCCTCATCTGGCGGCCCAGCCCTCGGTGGTCATCGCCAGCGAGAAGATCGACGACGACCCCGCCTGGCGGCTGCTGGACGCGGGCGAGCTGCTGCATATCGGCCCCAGCCTGCACATCAGCAGCAGCAAACCCTTCCCGCCGGAGCCCCGGCATCGGCTACGGGAATCCGACCTGGACCAGGCCGCCGCGGCCTCCCAGCACCCGTCCTGACGGGGCCACCTGCCCGGCCCACGGGGCTGCCCGGCCCAGGGGGGCTGCCCGGCCCAGGGGGGCTGCCCGGCCCAGGGGGGCTGCCCGGCCCAGGGGGGCTGCCCGGCCCAGGGGGGCTGCCCAGCCCCCCGGGGGCTCACGGCAGCAGTTCCAGCTCGCTGGAGATCAGGCGGGCGTCTATGTGGCGGGATGAGCTGGCCGACTGGGGGATGCCGACCTTGATGTAGCCCCAGGTGACCTGCTGGCTGACGAGGTAGCGGGCCGCTCCCGGCAGCCGGATGGTCGCCTGCGCGGACTTCAGCGTGAGCCCGATCTGCCGCGCCGGCCCCGTGAACGAGGCGCTCAGATGGGCCGACGTGATCGTGGCGTCGAGCGAGGGGGAGCGGAGCCCCGTCGCGCTGATGTCGGCACTGGTGGCCGTGACGCGCAGCGCTGAGTCCAATCCGGACACGGTCACGTGCCCGGACGGCTGGTCCAGGACGACCGCTGTGTGCGCGGGCACGGTGAGCCGGTAGTTCTCGGTGCAGGGGCTCCGCCTAGCGCAGCGGGCCGTCAGGTACAGGACGTTTCCGGCGGTGCGGGCGGTTTCGGTCGCCGCCGCGGCGTGGCTGTGCCAGTCGAGGTGCCCGGTCAGCCGGACCTGCGAGCCGGACGAGCCGGACGAGCCGGACGAGCCGGACGAGCCGGACGAGCCGACGATGGTCAGCTGGCCGGGCACGCTCTGGAAGTCCACCGTGGCGACCGGGCCGGCCGCCACGGAGACCGCCCGGTTCGGCCCGTTGCTTTCGGCGTTCGCGGCGCCGCCCTGCGTCACCGCCAGGGCCACGATCAGGACCGCGACCACGGCCACTACCGCGACGATGGCCGCTGTTGGGCGGTGGGCTGACCACCATGAGCTTGTGGCCAGTCCGGGGCCGCCGGCCGCTGCGCTGGAAGCCATGCGCCCATACTGCCCGCCCCTACCCAATTGATGCATTTGGGTAATCAAAATGTGTCCTTACCGGAAGTCGCCGATTAGTGACTGAATTACCGGGCAATAAGCTGCCGCTCGACCGGGCTTACAAGCCCCTCCCTTCACGAATGAGGAGCATAGGAGCGTGACGGCACGAATGAGAAGCGCAGGAGCGTGACGGCACGAATGAGAAGCGCAGGAGCGTGACGGCCGGAACCCGAGATGACCTCGCGTTTTACCGACGCCCGTGTTCTCATCCCGTTGTTACGTCCTGGTGACCGGAAGGACATTCCATGCTCGCCATCGTCGCGGCCATCCTGTTCGCCATCGCGTTTATTCTCAACGCCACCGGCACGGCGACCAGCGCGATCTTCGATGTGACCAGCTTTTTGCTCGTCGGCCGGGCCTGCCTGGCCCTTCATCTGGCCAGGGTAGGCAGCGGCTGGCGCTGGCGCCGCTAGCGCCTGGCCCGTCAAGCGACCGGCCCGGAGCCCGCCCCCGGGCCGGGATCATTCCGCAGGCTCAATGCGAAACCGGTGTCGGTGTAGTACCTGACGTGCACAAATAGGTACGGGAAAACGTGCAGAGGCGCCCGGCCCTGAAAGGCAGCGGTTGAGCGGGTCGGCGGCAAGCGTGGCACGCGTTGCGCCAGTGAGGTCCGGGAACGGTCAAGGCTGGCTGAGCCAGATGCCCGGCCGCCGTGGCCTCCTGCGGTCAGCGCCCGACGTGCTGGTCCGTTCGTGCATACCTGCTGTGGCGGGCGTCGATCACGGGGCACGCACGGCCATCTCTGCATGCTTGCCCGTACCGGGCAATGCACGTGGACCCGTACGCCGACAACCGGGGACTTATGGCGGGTCGGCTGTTCAGGAAGCACAATGGCTATCAGCAGAGCCACCGTTGTCCCGCGGACCGCCGGCGGCCAGCACCCGGTCCGACCAGCCTGCGCGCCTTTCCCGCGACCGGAAAGCGTGCCGTGGACTGAAGCTTGACCCGCAGCCGGAAACGTTCCGCAGCCGGAAACGTTCCGCAGCCGGAAACGTTCCGCAGCCGGAAACGTTCCGCAGCCGGAAACGCTCCGCAGCCGGAAACGTTCCGCAGCCGGAAACGCTCCGCAGCCGGAAACGTTCCGCAGCCGGAAACG
>JBEKCN010000136.1:0-7365 GCA_050014855.1 Streptosporangiaceae bacterium
GTCCTCAAGGTCGGTGACCTCATCGCGCAGCCGCTGGACCCGGGCCACGAACGAAGCCCTCGCCGCCAGCCGGCCGGGGGTGATCCGGCGCAGGACCGACTCGGGGAAGTGCTCGCCCAGTTCCTGCTCACCGGGCGGAGACCAGTCCGGTTGCCCGGCGCCGGCGAATCGGGAAGTGACCCAGCGTGCGAGCTCAAGCTCGCCGATCAACTGCTTGAGCGCGGTCCAGCTCGGCTGGCCGTGCTCGCGGGCGATGGCGAGCTGTGCCTCGTGCAGAGTGGGGAATTCGCCGGCCGCCAGGCGGTGTCGTGCCTCCAGCTTCAGGTAGCGGAGGCTGGGCCGGTCGGGAAATGAGCGTGACTGATCGGACATGGTAGTCCTTCCCAGTGCCCGGGGGTCCGCGACATCGGGCGGGAAAGACGACCACCGATGGCTTCACACACACCCGGTCGAAGGCTTCGGGATGGGCCAGCTCGATCTGCTGCTCAGTCAGCACCGCCGCCTCCTCGCAGACTGGCCAGCTCGGCTCGCAATGTGTCTGCTGCCTTGGCCGACCGGGATTTGACGGTGCCGATCGGGATACCCAGACGCTCGGCGATCTCCGAATGAGTCAGGCCGTCCCGGACCAGCCGCATCACACTGGCGTGGATCGACGGCAGCTTATCGAGGGCCTGGTCCACGGTCAGGACCGTGAGCGCCTGATCAACGGTGTCATATTGAGGGGGCAGCTGGAAGTCCTCGACCGGCAGGAATGGGCGGGATGAGGGGCGCCGCGCTATGTCGTAGGCCGCTGAGCGGGCCATAGTGAACAGCCAGCCCCGGACCGGGCCCCGGCTGGGATCGTAGTTGCTGGCCTGCCGGCAGAACTTGATGAAAGTCTCTTGGACCATGTCTTCGGCCAGCCCTTGGTCGTGGAGCACGTGGACGCCGAATCTGAACAGCTCCATGTGGTACTTGCGATAGAGCCGCCGGGCCGCCTCGTCTGGGTCGTTCCTGGAGGCGATCCTGGCGATTAAACCGATCTCGTGCGGACCGGTGCGTGCTCCACTGTCGCCCCGCGCCACGGCAAGCCCCCCAGCCTCTACGACGCTATCCAGCCGATCGGCGCGCGGATGCCGACCAACTTTTCCCAGATCCCAGTATGTGGGTGGGTTCGCGGAAAAACTTCTCGATCGGGCGAA
This sequence comes from Streptosporangiaceae bacterium, assembly GCA_050014855.1. GTDB lineage: Bacteria > Actinomycetota > Actinomycetes > Streptosporangiales > Streptosporangiaceae > Bog-532. The sequence continues at coordinate 1,182 of JBEKCN010000136.1, forward strand.
CCGATCCGCTCGCCGACCCCGTAGGTACAGCACTGGCGACGACAGGGAGGGTCCCGAGCCGCCGGGTTCAGATTGAGCCTCAGGAAGGGAATCTACCCATGCGGAACAAGAAAGCTCGTATCTTCTCTGCGGTCATGGGGGCAGGGCTGATATTCGGCGGAGCGACCGCCGCTATCATCAACACGGGTCACGAATCCACGCCCGCAGCGCTAGCCGCCAAGGTGGCATCTTCGCCGCCGGTGAACCTGGACAACTGCCCGGTACTCGCGGAGGGATATCAGGGTGGCTGTATCAACCAGTTGCAGACTGAGCTCAACGCCGACAATGGGACTGACATGCCAGTGGATGGCATCTTCGGCCCAGACACGAAACAGGCTCTCATAACCTTCCAGGACAACCATGACATCGTTCCGGCGGATGGGATCGTGGGTCCGCAGACCAAGGCAGTTCTGGATAACCCGGGATCAAGCCCGGTCGCTGCCGCTGTGCCCGCGGCGCCGGGCAACTCAGCTGCTGGTAACGCGGCCTCGGCGAATGCCGTCACGCCCGCTCCGCCGGTAACTGCTCCGGGCCCCAACGCTGGCAGACTGTACGTCCGCGTGTGCGGGACAGTGACGTGCAGTGTTTATTACAGTCACCAAGCGACCGTGCGGCTTGCCGCAAAGCTGGCCTTCGCGGGATCGCCAGCTAACGTGCTCACGGCAGCTGGTCTGGCGTGCTCGGCTGCCTTTGCGGTCATTAATCCGCCCGCCGCGGCAGCGTGCATTTCTGTCGGTATCGCGGCTCTGGGCTCAAAGCAGATTCTGGATACGATCGACCACGCTGCAGCCACTGCCGGATGTGTCAGATTCCGCTCGCTAGATGGAATCAGCTTTGTACCCGTTGTGTACGCCGACCACAGCGCAATTTGTCATTCAATGGATTCATGATTGGAGAATTCCCGAGTATGCCTCTCCCGGCGCCTCTCGCCGGGAGAGGCATGCATACCCTCCAGGCTCACGCAGGTGCCTGAGCAGAGAACGGCGTCCTCGGCGCAACGAAGCTCGGGGTACGGTAAGCTCTTCTAGGCCGGTTTGGGAGCGCCCGCCCAGGGGCTCGCGCTAGGCCCAAACCCCCAGACGCGACAACTGAAGACATGCCCCGTTAGCTCAGTCGGCAGAGCGTCTCCATGGTAAGGATCTCGTTCGAAACGCTGTACTGACCTGCGAACGCGCATGTTAGTGCCGACCGCTGTGCGTCAAATAAGACGCTCAAGATTTCGCTAGCGGGTGCATCGCCAAAATGTGACGTAAGTTCGCCGGCCGTTGGCTTTACCGGGAGTCGGCGTTCCTGTACGAGCACGAGCCGGAGCACCATCTCGAAGAGATGGCGCTGATGACCGTATCGGCCGAGTGGTGCCGCTGCTTGCCAGCAGACGCCCACGGGCGAAGCCGATGACCGCAACGTCGTTCAGGCCGCCCAATGGGCCGCAACCAGCCCGCCATCATCACGGCCTTGGCGGAGGGCCGTAGACCGCCGCGAGGACTCTGCCGCGACGATCCTTTTGGGGGACGCGCTGTGGCCATTTGCTGCGTCCCCGAGGTTGCTACGCCGAGCAACTGGCCGTGGCCCCGCTCGGCATCGTCACTGCCCGGGCCCATCGCGACCGTTCCGCCGAGGCACGGATGCCTTCCCGGACCGGGCAAGCCCTCACGCAGCTCGGGCAGCCCAGCAAAGCGATCGACCACCTGCACCGCGAAGCACACATGTTCAGCCGCCATTAACCTGATCTGCTCGCGACGAGCCCGCTCCTGTACGGTCAACCCGCTGCCATCGGCGTGCCTCACAGTTCCGGCCCCGCAGGGCGCCATCACCAGGCTCGCCGTAATGCTGGCCTTTAATTATCATCACGGCGCCCTGCATTCGGGGAAGGACAGACGGGCTCCGATTCGTCAGTACTGACAATCGGCCGTATTGGTGCTGACATACACGTTTACATATCTAATGGTATCGTCTGCTGTATAGTGATGTCGAGGGCTCATGCAGGCGCTGTAACCAGTGTTGTTATTGTTTGTATGCAGCCATACTCGCACATGACAGTTATTAGTTGCTGACACGATGTAATTTGGGAGGTCGGTATGGAATGTCGACCCACCATCGCATGGGTACGAGTGGCTATTGCCATTTCTAAAGTTTAGCGTGACGTAATTTGTAGTTGTAGTGGCGCTCGCGCGGGCCACTGAAACGGACCGTGTGACGCTTGCACTCGTTGGCGAAGCAGACAGGGCCGTCCCCATCACAGCTAGCAGCGCGGCCCCTAGGAGTGCCAGGACGACCTTTGCTCGCGGCCTGCTGTTCATGGCGATCGGGATGGCGATGATCTCATGCCTTGCCCGCACTGTGGAAGAAGTCTCAATTATCACAATGCTCTCCCGTCGCTTATAGCGCCGACCGCGAAGGTAATTACGGTCCGTAGGCCTGGTATCACCGATCGCAGCGTCTGCGGATTGTCGCTTCTTGCGTACCCTAGTCCGGCGGCTACGGAATCGGCAATAATATCTGTCTATCTTTGATGGTTTGGGTCTATCCCAAGTTGACCGTCGGGTCGCCGAAAAGACAACTTCAAGCATCTCGGAGAGCCCGCAGCTAATGTCCCGAGTCGTTGATTCGTCGGCCGTAGGCGGCAAGGGTGTCGGATCTCGCCGGCGGTTTGGTCCAGGTCCAGGGCCTGGATCTGGCTTTGCCCATCGACCGCCAGGACCAGTGCCTTGTCCGGCGAGTCGAGGTAAAGGCCCACGACGTCGCGGACTTTGGTGATGAACTCAGGTCGGCAGACAGTCACAAGGTCTGAACTAAGTCCGGCTTGAGGCCGAACGCCCGCCAGATCCGTGAGATGGCCGTCTGGCTCATCCCCGTCGCGGCTGCCATCGAGCGGGTCGACCAGTGCGTGTCCTGGCCGGGCCCGCGTTCGGCCACTGTCTTGGCGATGACCAGCTGGACCTGCTCATCGGTGATGGTCCGCGGCGCACCGGGCCGCGGCGCATCACCAAGCCCGGCCAGCCGGTCCTCTAGGAACCGTCCGCGCCACTTGCGCACCGTGCCTCGCGTGATCTCCAGATCAGTGGCCACTGCCGTGACTGAGCCGGCATTGGCGCAGGCCAGGACGATCCGCGCCCGCAACGCCAGCGCTTGGGAGGTCTTGCGCCGCCACGCCAGTGCCTCTAAAGCGCTGCGCCCTTGGGTGCTCAGCACGACCGGGGCAAGCTTCGGGCTCGGCATCCGTCAAGCCCAGCAACTGACGACCAATTTAACTCAGGACACTAGGGCTGAGATCCAGTGGTGCGACCCAAAACCAGACAACAGTTCCCATCAATATGATCGAAGCGAGGACACCGGCGTTCCTGCACGAGCACGAGCCAGAGCACCAGCCCCGCCCGCGGCTGCTGAGGGAAAACAGAGGCCGTGTCGCGGTGGGAACCGGCGGTCTAGCTGGCAGCGGTAAGGAATGCCTCGACGTCGGCGGCGAACTCGGCGTGATGCTGGAAAAGGAACCCTTGCGCCGAGTCAGGATAGATCTTCACCTGGGCTTGCGGGATCAGGCCTGCGAGCAGGTAAGAGTAGCGGGCCAGGATCATCGGGTCGCGGTCGCCGTTCGCGGAAGGAGGCTGGCCACCCTAGGTGGAGACGCCAGGACGGCAGAAGTACGCTAAGCTCTCCAACGCTGGCAGCGTGTGGTGCAGTCTGGCCGAGGTGCTAGATTCGACGCTGTGCTACCGCTGTGCACGACCCGCAAGGGTGGCCGGGAGCATAAAACCCCAGGTTAGATAATTGAAGATAGGCCCCGTTAGCTCAGTCGGCAGAGCGTCTCCATGGTAAGGAGAAGGTCTACGGTTCGATTCCGTAACGGGGCTCCAGCTCAACGCGTTATTTCGAACACGACTGTTCAAGATCAAGTGCCAAGATTTCAAGATCAAGAGCCAAACGTGCCGCTGACGGGGCTGGACAGCGCGACGTAGCCGGACAAAAGGCGGCTTGTGGCCTGCGAGTATCCCCGGGTCGGACGTTGCGCGTCTCCGTGGCACGGATAAGCGGGCACGTCGTCCGTGATGGTCCGCCGCCCGCGCCGTGTCGTCCCGGTCAGACCGTTCCGCACTCTTCGATGGCCAGCCGCCTGGGGCTGTTTGTGATCGGCGGACCTTGTTCATGCGATCGCGGACGGCGGCGTGTGGGTCAAAGGCTCGTGACCGGCGGAGCCCGGGCAGGGCTTGCCGGAGGGCGGCAGGTCCGTAATCTCGAAGGCATGACCGTCGCGGCGAGTTTGTTCCGGTTCGAGGATTCCTATGCCCGCGAGGTGCCCGGCCTTTCCGTGCCGTGGACGGCGGCCTTGGCACCCGCCCCCGAGCTACGGGTGCTCAATGAGGAGCTGGCGGTCGAGCTGGGCGTCGATCCTGCGGCGCTGCGAGAGCCGCCGGGCGTCGCCCTGCTGGTGGGGCAGGTCCCGGAGGGGGTTGCTACGGTCGCGCAGGCCTACGCCGGCCATCAGTTCGGCATGTACTCCCCCCGTCTCGGGGACGGCCGCGCGTTGCTGCTCGGCGAGGTGATCGATGCCCGGGGTCGCCGCCGCGACCTTCATCTCAAGGGGTCCGGGCGCACCCGGTTCGCCCGGAGCGGCGACGGCAAGGCCGTGCTGGGCCCGATGCTGCGCGAGTACGTCATCGGCGAGGCCATGCACGGCCTTGGCATTCCCACCACGCGGGCGCTCGCGGTGGTCACTACCGGCGAGCGGGTGCTCCGGGAGGGGGCGCTGCCGGGCGCGGTGCTCGCCCGGGTCGCCGCGAGCCATCTGCGCGTGGGCACGTTCCAGTACGCTGCCGCGTCCGGCGACCGGGACCTGCTGCGCGCACTGGCCGACTACGCCATCGCCCGTCACTACCCGGAGGCCGCCGACGGCCAGAATCGCTACCTGGACCTGTACCGGCGCGTGGTTGGGGCGCAGGCGTCGCTGGTGGCCCGGTGGATGCTGGCCGGGTTCGTGCACGGGGTCATGAACACCGACAACACGACGATTTCCGGCGAGACCATCGACTACGGTCCGTGCGCCTTCATGGACACCTTCGACCCGGCCACGGTGTTCAGCTCCATTGACGACGACGGCCGCTATGCCTATGGCAACCAGCCGAGGATCTTGCAGTGGAACCTGGCCCGGCTGGCTGAGACCCTGCTTCCCTTGATCGACGACGACAGCGAGGTCGCGGTTGACGCGGCCACGGAGGTGCTGAGCGGATTCGCTGACGCCTATGAGCAGCACTGGGCCGAGGGCATGGCGGCAAAGCTGGGGCTCGCAGCGCCGGACCGGGAGCTGACCGAAGACATCCTGAAGCTGATGCGGTTGCAAAAGGTCGACTTCACGCAGTTCTTCCGCGCGCTATCGGCCGGCACCGCGCGGACGCTGTTCACCGAGCCGGAGCCTTTCGACAGCTGGGCCGCCCGCCGCGAGGCCCTGCTGCCCGCGGACTGGGCCGCGGTGGCCGACGCGATGGACCGGGTCAACCCCGTCTATATCCCGCGCAATCACCGCGTCGAGGAGGCGCTGGCCAAGGCGACCGAGGGCGAGCTGGCGCCGTTCCACCAGCTGGTCGACATCGTCTCCAGCCCGTTTGACGAACGGCCCGGCCTGGAGGACTACACCGGTCCGGCCCCTATGGGCGGCGCCCCATACGTCACCTACTGCGGCACCTGAGCATGAGTCCGACAATGCTGACGGCCGATCGGGCCGCCTACTCGGCGCGTTTTGCTCAGTGAGGCCGTAACGCGCCTCGGTGCGGCCACGTCATGGTCGTCGCCGACCTCGCCGCGCCCTGCCGAATAGGCGCGTATGCGTAAGCCGGTCCGACCTAGCTGATGGGCGTACAGATCAGCTAATCTGCACGCGCTCGGCTAGGTACCTGGCATAGCAAGGCTGGAACGGTTCTGCGAGCAGCCGCACCGTATCCTTGTGCGGGGTAGCGGCCTGTTTCAGATCGCTGGCCGCCTGCGGGCTGAGATCCGGCGCCTCGGCCAGTTTCTCCCGCGCTTTTGCTGACTTTAGGAGGATTCTCCCTGATTGGCGTGAACGCGCTATTCGCGCAAGACGAGGCGGTATCACGGGGAGGCTGGGGCCGGATCTGGCGCGCCGGGCAGGGAGGCCAGTTCGGCGGGCACGTCG